>NZ_JBFUIC010000209.1:0-8087 GCF_056402075.1 Pseudomonas sp. P4_C3 | reverse complement strand
CAGCCTTTACCCACCACATTGTGCAACGGCTGTTTGAAGCCCAGGGCCTGACGCCAAACATCGCCATGAGCACCAACTATCTGGAAACCATCAAGATGATGGTCTCGATTGGCCTGGCCTGGAGCGTTTTGCCGCGCACCATGCTCGATGACCAGGTAGCACGCATACCTTTGCCGGGCATACAGCTCACTCGCCAGCTAGGCTATATCCTGCACACGGAAAGGACGCTGTCGAATGCTGCGCGGGCCTTCATGGCCTTGCTGGACGCTCAACTCGATCCGCCAGGGACTCAAGGCTAACTTGTGCTACTCCTATAGAGCCGAGAATTCCTGCAACAAACGCCCAAACTCAGCTCAAGGCTTGCCAATGCCGAAATCTGTAGACCGTATTCCGCCGATGCCGCGAATTCAGGCACTTGATCCGAAAAGCTCAGAACAGAGCTGGGAAAGTGCCTCGCAATTACTGGCCGCGCTCAACGGCGCGCGCCTGGGCGCCTGGTATTGGGACATCGAGCGCGGGCAGATCAGCTGGTCCCGGGGCACGCAGGCGCTGTTCGGCTTCGACCCCCGCAAACCATTGCCATCGGATCTGGAATACCTCGACCTGCTGCCCCCGGAAGATCGCGCGAAAACCCTTCGCGCCTTCCACGCGGTCATCGCTGGCGCGCCACTGGAGCAAGCGATGCATCACCGCATCCGCTGGCCCGATGGCAGCCTGCACTGGCTGGAAATCAACGGCAGCCTGTTGCCGGACAAGCACGGCAGGCCACGGATGATCGGCGTGATCCGCGAGATTACCCACCAGCGCCAGCGCGAGCAGGCGTTGAGCAGCTCGGAAAAACGCTTCGCCACCCTGTTTCACCTGTGCCCGAACATGGTCCTGCTGACCCGCCAGGAAGACGGCCTGATTTCCGAAGCCAACCAGCATTTCGAAAGCCTGTTCGGTTGGCCGGTACAAAACGCGATCGGCCGCACCACCCTGGAACTGGGGCTGTGGGTGCATCCCGAGCAACGGGCCGACCTGGTCAAGGCCACCAAGGCCAAAGGCGACCTGGTGAGCATGGAAGTGCAGTTTCGCGCCAGCAATGGCCAGGTCCATGACGGTATCCTCAGTGCGCAAAAAGTCGAGCTCGAAGGCCAGCCCTATCTACTGAGCACGTTCCTGGACACCACCGAACGCAAAGTCGCCGAACATGCCCTCAAGGACAGCCAGGAACGCCTCGACCTGGCCCTGGACTCCGCGCAGCTCGGCACCTGGGACTGGCACATTCCCAGCGGCATGCTCTACGGATCGGCACGGGCCGCCCAACTGCACGGCCTGGACGCCAAACCCTTTCACGAGTCCTTCGACGAGTTTTTCGAAGGCGTGCCCGGCAAAGAACGCGACACCATGCGCGACGCTTACCGCAGCCTGCGTGAAGGCCCGGCCGGCAACTATCAATTGACCTACCGCGTGCAATTGCCTGACGGCAGCTCGCGCTACCTGGAAAGCCGCGCCCGCCTCTACCGCGATGACAACGGCGTGCCGGTGCGCATGGCAGGCACATTGCTCGACATCACCGACCAGGTGGAGCGCGAACAACGGCTGGTGGCCTCCGAAGAGAAATTCGCCACGCTGTTCCAGGTCAGCCCCGACCCGATCTGCGTCACCCACCAGGACAGCGGCCAGTTCATTGAAATCAACTCCAGCTTCACCCAGACCTTCGGCTGGAGCACCGCCGATGTGATCGGCCGCAGCGCCGACGAAATAGGCCTGTGGGACGCTTCAGCGAAAAGCCTGCGACGGATCGAACAAGTGATCCGCGAACAAGGCCTGAACAACGTCGCCATTCTCGTCCAGCACAAGGACGGACAGGTCCTGACTTGCGTGATTTCCAGCCGCCAGATCAGCGTCGGCGACCAGCCCTGCATTGTCACCACGCTGCGCGACATCACCCAGCAACAGCGCTCGGAAGCGGCGCTCAAGGCCAGTGAAGAGAAATTCGCCAAGGCGTTCCACTCCAGCCCCGACGCCATCACCATCACCGAGCGCGACACCGGGCGCTATCTGGAGGTCAACGACGGCTTCTGCCGCCTGACCGGCTACCGCGCCGAAGAAGTGGTGGGCCGCACGGTGTATCAGGTGGGGATTTGGGCTGAAGAAAAACAACGCTCGGCGCTGCTGKCGGAATTGCAGATCAAGGGCCGGGTTCATCACCAGGAAATGCTCGGGCGTAACAAGCGCGGCGAACTGCTCACTGTCGAAGTCTCGGTGGAGCCGATCACCCTCAATGAAACCGCCTGCCTGCTGTTGACCGCGCGAGACGTCAGCCTGCTGAAAAACGCCGAAGCGCAGATTCGCCACCTGGCCTACCACGACTCACTGACCAACCTGCCCAATCGGGCATTACTGATGGACCGCCTGAGCCAGCAGATCGCCCTGCTCAAACGCCATAACCTGCGCGGCGCGCTGATGTTCCTCGACCTCGACCATTTCAAGCACATCAACGACTCCCTCGGGCATCCGGTGGGCGATACCGTGCTGAAAATCATCACCGCGCGCCTGGAGGCCAGCGTGCGCATGGAAGACACCGTTGCGCGCCTGGGCGGTGACGAATTCGTGGTACTGCTCAGCGGTCTCGAAGGCTCGCGCAGCGAGGTCAGCGATCAGGTACGCCAACTGGCCGACACCATCCGCGAACTGCTGTCCGAACCGATGTTCCTCGATGGCCAGCGCCTGCAAGTGACACCAAGCATCGGCATTGCGCTGATCCCCGATCACGGTTCGACCCCGACCGACCTGCTCAAGCGCGCCGACATCGCGCTCTATCGCGCCAAGGACTCGGGGCGCAATACCGCGCAGATGTACCACAACACCATGCAAAAGGCCGCGAGCGAACGCCTGCGCATGGAAACCGACTTGCGCCTGGCGCTTTCCCGGGGCGAGTTTCGCGTGCATTACCAACCCCAGGTCGACGCCCGGGGCGACCGCATCGTCGGTGCCGAGGCCCTGGTACGCTGGAATCATCCGGAGCTTGGCCCGCAGTCACCCAACGAGTTCATCAAGGTACTGGAAGACAGCGGACTGATTCTGGAAGTCGGCACCTGGATCCTCGACGAAGCCTGCCAGGCCTTCAAGCAATTGATCGAAAACGGCCTGATAGACCCGCTAAGATTCAGCCTGTGCGTGAACATCAGCCCGCGCCAGTTCCGCCAGAACGACTTCGTCGAGCGCGTCGAAAACAGCCTGAACAGCTATGGCCTGCCGTGCTCCCTGCTGAAGCTGGAAATCACCGAAGGTATCGTGATCCAGAATCTGGAAGACACCATCAGCAAAATGCGCCGCCTGAAAAAACTCGGTGTGAGCTTCGCCATGGACGACTTCGGCACCGGCTATTCCTCGTTGACCTACCTCAAGCGCTTGCCGGTCGACACCCTGAAAATCGACAAGTCGTTCATCCGCGATGCCACCAGCGACCCGAACGACGCCGAGATCATCCGCGCCATCGTCGCCATGGCCCACAGCCTGGACTTGAAAGTGATTGCCGAAGGGGTGGAAACAGCAGAGCAACTGGAGTTCTTGCAGGGGTTGGATTGTCACTTCTACCAAGGGTATTTGCATAGTCAGCCGTTGCCGGTTGAGGAGTTTCAAAAACTGCTGAAGTAGCGTTTTTAGAGGACAAGGCACAAAAAAGTTTCAGGCCGCTTCAGCCACCGGCAGACCCAACAAACGCGAGACGTTATCCAGCTCGGTCTCACGGCGCAGCACGGTGAACAGCTCCACCGCCTCGGGATAATTGCGGGTCAGCATCGCCAGCCATTGCTTCAGGCGACCCGGCGACTGGCGAGGCGTCATCTGTGCCTTGGCCTGCAACCAGAAGTCCTGGATCAGTGGCAGCAACTCGGCCCAGGTCATCTCGACCACCTCCTCCCCGGCCCGCGCGGCAGCGATCTGCCGGGCCAGATCCGGACGCGACACCAGGCCACGACCGAGCATGATGTCTTCCACGCCGCTGATCTCGCGGCAACGCCGCCAGTCTTCGACGCTCCAGATATCACCATTGGCGAACACCGGCACCTTGACCACGTCCTGCACCCGTGGAATCCACTCCCAGTGCGCGGGCGGTTTGTAGCCGTCAACCTTGGTCCGCGCATGCACCACGATATGCTCCGCACCACCTTCGGCCAGGGCCGTGGCACACACCAGCGAACCGTCCGGGCTGTCGAAGCCCAGGCGCATCTTGGCAGTGACCGGAATGTGTGCAGGAACGGCACGACGGACGTGCTCGACGATCTGGTTGAGCAGCTCGGGCTCCTTGAGCAGCACCGCGCCACCACGGGATTTGTTGACGGTCTTGGCCGGGCAGCCGAAGTTCAGGTCGATCACTTCAGAACCCAGCTCGCAAGCCAGCGCGGCATTTTCCGCCAGGCACACAGGATCGGAACCGAGCAGTTGCACACGCAGCGGCACACCGGAGGCCGTCCGGGCACCGTTGAGCAACTCCGGGCCGAACTTGTGGAAATAGGCAGGTGTCAGCAACTGGTCGTTGACCCGAATGAACTCGGTCACGCACCAGTCAATACCACCCACGCGGGTCAGCACATCGCGCAGGATGTCGTCGACCAACCCCTCCATGGGCGCCAAAGCAATTTGCATGAAAAACACACTCGAGGAAAAACGTGCGGCAGTTTACTGGTTTCAGCAGGACTCTGCAGAACATCGCAGATCCCCTGTAGGAGCAGCCGGTCGACGCTCGATTGCTCGCGATGGTCGTCAACGTTAACGCGACCAGCCTGACGCCCCGCGGCGGTCTCAGGTTTTTCGCGAGCGAGCTCGCTCCTACATTGGTTAGAGCGATAGCAATGCCGGAGCATAACCCTCGATGAACTCTACCGGCATGCGCTTGGGCTTGCCGCTGGACAGCTCGATACAGACGAAGGTGGTTTGCGCGCGCAGCAAGGTCGAATTGTCGCTGGGTCGCTTCAACTGGAAATGCCGGGTCATTCTCAGGCGCTGATCCCAATCGACAATCCAGGTCGCCAATTGCAACTCATCGCCTTCATAGGCTGCCGCCAGGTAATCGATCTCGTGGCGCACCACTGCCATCGCCCGGTCCAGCCGCCGGTATTCGACCAGGTCCAGGCCAAGGCGTTGGGAGTGGCGCCAGGCACAGCGTTCGAGCCAGGTCACGTAGACCGCGTTGTTCGCGTGCCCCAACCCGTCAATGTCCTCGGCGTCCACTTGCAGATCAATGATAAATGGCGTTTCCCGATCCCAGCCCATGCCCGACTCCCTGGTCAGATAATTTCGACCAGGGCAGTGTAACGGATGCTCAAGCGGATTGGCGCGATTGCAGACGGCGACCGGCCAGCAGTGATAACACGCCATCAATCACCCGAGGGTCAGCCAGCACCCGCTGATGCCCACCTTCTTGCAGGCGCAGCAAACGGCTGTCGAACCACGCTTCGTGAATCAGCTGGGATTCCTTCACAGAGACAAGATTGTCGTCTTCGGCGTGGACAATCAGGCCGGGCATATCGAGTTGATAGTGAGCGACATCCAGCGTCGCGGCGCGCATGCCGACGTCTTGCTCGACCTGGCGAATGAACGCCGAACGGGCTTTTGGTGGCAGTCCGACGTAGCGGGCGAACCCACGCAACACACCCAGAATCCGCGCCGGGGCAGCGATGCTGACCAGGGTTTCCGTGCGCAGGCCCAACTGCACCGCTAGCATCGCACTGGCGCCCCCCATGGAGTGGCCGATGACCGCTTGCAGTGGCGGCAGTTCGGCGGCGGCTTCGAGCATGGCACGAGCAAAGAGCACCACATTCGCCTCGCTGCCCGGCGAGCGCCCGTGAGCCGGACCATCCAGCGCGACCACGGAGTAACCGGCATCGACCAACGCCGTGATCAGGCTGGCAAACTGCGTTGGCCGCCCTTCCCAACCGTGCATCAGCAACACGGCCGGGCCTTGCCCCCAACGCAACGCCGAGAGGCCGAAACGCAAGGTGATCCGCTCGGACCTCGCCAACAGCGGCAGCTCCCAGTCACGGGGCGGCAGATCCCGCGGTGTCATGAAGGCCAGTCGCATTTTGCTAGCGACCAGTTTCGGGGCAAACCAGCCCAAGGTGCCATTAACGCCACGAACCCACTTTAACGCGCTCATCGCATTCTCCTCAGGCCGCAGCCTTCAGGTCAACGCACTGCCGATTTGGCGGCGCGCAGTAATCGATCGGACAACTCTCCTGGCCCCAGCGCCCGCGCCAGAGCCAGCCCACCCACCATCAAGGCCATATCGGCCAGGGCTTTTTCGGTTTCTTCAGGACTGGCCGCCAACTGCGCGACCATCATTTCGACGTGTTCATTCAATGCAATACGAAACGCTTCCGGCAGCCGTCCCAGTTCACCGACCGATGCCGGGATCGGGCACGCCGATTCGGAGGAATCACGGTGCTTGCGCGACAGGTAAAACGCTGCCACCAGAGTGCGGCGCTCTTCGCCGGTCAACTCCGCGTCCATGTCGGCAATCAGGTCGCGGCGGTGACCGAGCAATTGCTTGAACGCCTCCAGCATCATCGCGTCCTTGCTTTCGAAGTGTGCGTAGAAGCCGCCGACCGTCAGGCCCGCCGCGCCCATCACTTCGCCCACGCTTGGCTCGGCCGGGCCGCGCTGAATCAGCGCTGCGCTGGCAGCCTTGAGGATGCGTTCGCGGGTTTGAGCTTTTTTATCGTTCATCGTTGCCTCCGAATATTACGATTGAAATATTATTCTCATAATAAATTTTAGCAAGTCATGGGTGTGACCGCTGGTCTGAAGAACAGTTTTTTGGGAAGTGGAGGAATTTGGCCAAACGCCAGACAAACAAAAGGGCCATTCAATAATTGAATGACCCTTATAAATCCCGCAGAGCGGGTAATCGTGGCGTCCCCTAGGGGACTCGAACCCCTGTTACCGCCGTGAAAGGGCGGTGTCCTAGGCCACTAGACGAAGGGGACACAAACCCTTCTATACAACTGATCAGTGCTGAGAGCTGATCGATTCAAGGCCGGTGTGGCCAGACCTTGAACTGTAAAATTGGTGGAGCTAAGCGGGATCGAACCGCTGACCTCCTGCATGCCATGCAGGCGCTCTCCCAGCTGAGCTATAGCCCCGGATTTTTCGCCTCGCGGCGGAGCGACATCTTGCAACATCGCTTCTGTAAAACTGGCGTCCCCTAGGGGACTCGAACCCCTGTTACCGCCGTGAAAGGGCGGTGTCCTAGGCCACTAGACGAAGGGGACGCAAACCCTTCTATACAACAGATCAACGCTGAGTGTTGATCGCTTCAAGACCGGTGTGGCCAGGCCTTGAAGTGTAAATTGGTGGAGCTAGACGGGATCGAACCGTCGACCTCTTGCATGCCATGCAAGCGCTCTCCCAGCTGAGCTATAGCCCCTCATCGTTGATGTCATCGCTGAGGACGGGGCGAATCTTAAGGGTGTATCGAAAGCCTGTCAAACTTATTTTTCAAAAAATTTAAAATTTTTTGCCGACATAACAATCACTTACCGCCCTCCCCCGGAAAATCCGGGAGGTTTGCAACCAACGCAGACCTGTAGGAGCTGGCGCAGCCTGCGATCTTTTGGCTTTGCTTTTTGAAAACAAGATCAAAAGATCGCAGCCTTCGGCAGCTCCTACAGTAGACCGCAAGCGCTTAAGCGATAGCGCCCAACAGCTTTTCCCACTCTTTGTTTTCTTTCTTCGACACACCGCCCAGCAGGTCGATCGCTTGGCGCAGACGGAAACGGGTCAGGTCCGGCCCGAGGATTTCCATCGCATCGAGCACCGACACCGAACTGGCCTGGCCGGTGATCGCAGCGAACATCAGCGGCATGGCATCACGCAGCTTCAGCTCCAGGGACTCGACCACCGCCTGAATGGTTGCGGTGATGCTGTCCTTCTCCCACTGACGCAGGCTTTCGAGCTTCCACAGGATCAACTGCATCAACTGGCGGACCTGATCGCCCGACAGCTTCTTGGATTCGAACAGCCTGGCATCGGGGTTCACGCCACCGGCAAAGAAGAACCCGGCCAGCGGTGCCACCTGGCTGAAGGTTTCGACGCGGCCC
>NZ_JBFUIC010000208.1:0-8227 GCF_056402075.1 Pseudomonas sp. P4_C3 | reverse complement strand
GATCGAAGGTATGTTTGGTGCGAATTTTTAGCGGGATTTCCAAAACCGAGCGCTCAACCGGGTAGTAGGCGATCAGAGGGAGTGAAGCTTTTTCATCGATGGTTAGTTGAGTGCGATAGTGGTCTGCAAGGAGGYTGGCTTCCGCTAATTCACTATGGACATCACTCTTTCGCCCTTGTCTGCCACGAGCAATGGCCCAGTTAAAGAGATCATGTTTTGAATAATCGTCGGGGGAACGTGGTTGCGCCGGCGAACTGTCTGATACGGAAGTCAAAACGACTGCGACTGTAGCGCCGTTTCGAATGTCTTCATTTGTAAGGTAACTGCCAACACCTTTCTCAGTACGAATCCTGGCAGCTAGCCAACTCAATGAGGTGGCCAATGATTTTAAAAGGGTGGTTTTCCCGGCACCGTTGTTTCCCACAAGCACCGTCACATTTGAGCGGTGTTTGGGGGTGGGGGCCAGGTAAATGGTCATATCGGTGAAGCGACCGACATCCTTGAGCTGAAAGCTGAAAATTTCCATTACAACGCCCTTTTAGGGTCAGTCGGTTTGAATAGTTGAGCGCGCATTATGTCATTCCTGGCCACGGATTGATCCGATGCCGTTCGCAGGCTTGAGAGGTCCATTAGATACAACGGTTTCACCTGCACCACAACGGTCATGAGCAAAAAGGTATTTGTAACTGGATGCTCAGAAAATCGAGCGTAGGCAAGGACTTCAGTTGCGTCGGAAATTTCCTGCATGACGTGGCGCACCCCGTGAACTGGTGCCCATTGGGCCGTATCGATAACCTTCTTCAGCCGCTGCAAAATCAGCGGTCGGATGTGGAAGTCCGTTGGTTCAAGCCATCTACCAATGCCCCTAGAGCGCAGTCGACATTTTTTATGTCAACATCGCCGCGTTTTGGCGGCTGTGCGCGGGAGCACTTTCGAGTGCACCGGGTTTTGGTGGATTGACCTGGACTTCCACACCTGCGTACAGCTGCCACCCTCATGTGGAAGTGAGATGGGTAGTTTTCTCGACAATCCCCAATGGTACTTCTTCATGAAAAAGCTAAGTCCGAATCCCCCGGAATCCCCATCCGAGGCAGATGTCCCACTCTCCGACATCACCGAACCCGCCGTCAGCGCTCGCTTGCGCAACCCCAAACACGCCGACCCGGTCAGCCACATCTTCACCATCCTCCCAAACGTCGACACCCCAACGCTGCTGTGCCACGCCTGCGAAACCCTCGCGTCCCTGAATGTGCTGATCACGGACCTGGCCTGCAAGCTGGAAAGCTCCAACCGCAACGTGGCGCTTTCGATTCAGCAACTGGCAGTCGTGGGCGAATTGTTGGTGAACCGCGCGCTGGACAATATCGACCCGCCCGAAGGTGTGCCGATAAAGTAAAAAAGGCGACCTCTAGAGGTCGCCCTTATCTATGGAGAAGGCGACAAGGTTTATTGAGTCAGGGCACTCAGAATCTGATGGGCAATCCTGACCCGCTGCTCATTGGGATAATTCTTGTTGGCCAGCATCACAATGCCGATGTCCTTCGATGGCACGTACGCCACGTAAGCACCAAAGCCCCCGGTTGAACCGGTCTTGTTGACCAGCACGCTCTGCGGCTGCGCTTGCGGCGGGTTCAGCCATTGGACCTTGTGCGCCTCCATGGCCATCGGCGTGGAGTTGCCGTCCAGCAAGCGATCCAGCGTGATCGGGTAGCGATACATCTCCCAGCCCAGGCCCTGGGTCATATCGCCTACGGTGTAGTAACCGCTATGGGTCAAGGCGATGGCTTGCTGCAATGGCTTTTCCAGAGACGCCGGCTTCATGTTCGCGCCGACATAGCCCAGCAAGTCCGCGGCGCTGGTTTTCACCCCGTACGCCTCGGAATCCAGCGCCCCCGGAGTGACCCGTACCGGTTTGCCGTCCTTGTTGTAGCCCTGGGCGTACAGCGCCATCTGATCCTGCGGCACATGCACATAGGTGTGCTTGAGGCCCAGTTTCGGCAGCAGGGTTTTCTCCATCAGCTCATCGAACGGCTGGCCCATGCTTTGGGCGGCGAGGTAGCCGAACAGGCCAAGGCTGGGGTTCGAATACAGTCGGTGGCTGCCGGGAGCGTAGAGCGGTTTCCATTGTTGGTAGTAGCCGAGCATTTTGTCGGCCGAATCAGATTCAGCAGGGAATTGCAGTGGCAAGCCGCCAGCGCTGTAGGTGCCCAGTTGCAGCACGCTGATGTGGTCGAACGCGCTGCCGCGCAAGGCCGGCAGGACCTGGCTGGCTTTGTCCGACAGCGACAGCTTGCCCGTGGCCTGGGCGTAGGCGGCGAGGGTGGCGGTGAACGTTTTACTGACGGAGCCGATTTCGAACAGGGTGTCTTGCGTGACGGGGTTGCCGGTTTCTTTCGAGGCGACGCCATAGTTGAAGTAATGCGCCTGGCCGTTGACGGTGACTGCCACGGCCATGCCGTGAATACCCTCGGCTTGCATCACCGGTTGTACAGCGGCGTTCACCACTGTCTCGATTTGATCCTGTGCCACGCACTGGCCCGCGGCGAATATCGCCATGCAAGCGGCGATGGTTTTCAGCCTGTCCATATTGGTTTCATCCGTCGTTGATTCAGGTGCGCGCCATTCTATGGGGAAAACCCTGTTTTTAAATCCGACCGCCCACAGGCGGGTCGGGTTTATTGTTACAAGGTGCGCACCGTCGATTCAACGTACCAGGCACGGCCGCTTGTTATCGAACTTCCAGTCCGGAATCAAAAACTGCATCGCCACGCTGTCATCCCGCGCCCCCAGGCCCATGCCTTTGTACAGTTCATGGGCCTTGGCCAGTTGATCCATGTCCAGCTCCACCCCCAGCCCCGGTTTCTGCGGCACCTGCACGCAGCCGTCGACGATGTGCAGCGGGGCCTTGGTCAGGCGTTGGCCGTCCTGCCAGATCCAGTGGGTGTCGATGGCGGTGATCTCGCCCGGCGCGGCCGCCGCGACATGGGTGAACATCGCCAGGGAGATGTCRAAGTGRTTGTTGGAGTGCGARCCCCAGGTCAKRCCSYWKTCGYGGCASRTCTGSGCSACGCGCACCGAGCCCTGCAKGGTCCAGAAGTGCGGGTCGGCCAGGGGAATGTCGACCGACTGCAGCTGGATCGCGTGGCCCATCTCCCGCCAGTCGGTGGCGATCATGTTGGTCGCGGTCTTCAGGCCCGTGGCCCGGCGGAACTCAGCCATGACTTCGCGTCCCGAGTACCCGTTTTCCGCCCCGCACGGGTCTTCGGCATAGGCCAGCACGTGGTGCTGATCGCGGCACAGGCGGATGGCTTCCTTCAGCGACCAGGCGCCATTCGGGTCGAGGGTGATGCGCGCATCGGGGAAGCGTTCGGCGAGGGCCGTGACCGCTTCGATTTCGGCGTCGCCGCTGAGCACGCCGCCCTTGAGCTTGAAGTCCTTGAAGCCGTAACGGGCATGGGCCGCCTCGGCCAGACGGACCACCGCGTCGGCGGTCATGGCTTTCTCATGCCGCACACGGAACCAGTCGTTGTCGGCGTCCGGTTCGCTGCGGTAGGCGAGGTCGGTTTCGTTGCGATCACCGACATAAAACAGATAGCCAAGCATCTTCACTTCATCGCGCTGCTGGCCTTCGCCGAGCAGGGCGGCCACCGGCACGTCCAGGTGCTGGCCGAGCAAGTCGAGCAATGCGGCTTCCAGGCCGGTGACGGCGTGAATGGTGATGCGCAGGTCGAAGGTCTGCAAACCGCGCCCACCGGCATCGCGGTCGGCGAAGGTCTGGCGCACCTGATTGAGAATCTTCTGATAAGTGCCAATCGGGCTGCCGACCACCAGGCTGCGTGCGTCTTCGAGGGTCTGGCGGATACGTTCGCCCCCCGGCACCTCGCCAACGCCGGTGTGGCCGGCGTTGTCCTTGAGGATCACGATGTTGCGAGTGAAGAACGGCCCATGGGCGCCGCTCAGGTTGAGCAGCATGCCATCGTGGCCGGCGACCGGAACCACTTGCATGCTGGTGATGACCGGGGCTTTTGCGGTGTCTTGTGGGTTCATTTTCCAATCCTTAAAAAGCTGAATTCAGGCGTGGTTGGGTGCAGCTTTGCTCTGCGCCACGGCGGGTGCGGATTTCGGTGTGTTGCGGGCGGCAAACACGATGATCGCGGCGATGATCGAGGTCGCGGCCAGGCCGTACAGCCCGCCCTGAATGGAACCGGTGCGTTCTTCCAGCAGGCCGAAGGTGGTCGGCGCAACGAAGCCACCGAGGTTGCCCACCGAGTTGATCAACGCGATGACGCCGGCGGCAATGCGCGCATCCAGGTAGGCCTGGGGAATCGGCCAGAACAGCGACGAGGCGGATTTGAAGCCCAGTGCTGCAAAGCAGATGGCGACAAAGGCGAAGATCGGTCCGCCGGTGGTGGACATGAACATCCCGGCCGCGGCGATCAGCAGGGCGGCAGCGACCCAGGCTTGCTGGTGTTTCCACTTGCCCGACAAGGAGGCGAAGGCGTACATGCCGACAATCGACAGCAACCACGGAATCGAGTTGAACAGCCCGACCTGGACATCGCTCAGGTCGCCCATCTTCTTGATGATGCTTGGCAGCCAGAAAGTCGCGGCGTAGATGGTCAGCTGGATAAAGAAGTAGATCAGGCAGAACAGGATGATCTGGCGATCCTTGAGCAACTTGCCCAGTGACGGCTTGATCGGCGTCGCCGCTTCCCGGGCCAGCTGTTCGTCGTCGATGGCCTTGACTAGCGCGTCCTGCTCCTCGCGGCTCAGCCATTTGGCGTCATGGGGTCTGGAGTCCAGCCAGAACCAGACGAACACGCACAACCCCACCGAAAACATGSCCTCGATGAAGTACATCCACTGCCAGCCGTGCAGGCCCAGGCCACTGATTTGCAGAAGTAGCCCGGACAGCGGGCCGGAGATCAGCGAGGCAATCGCCGAGCCGCTGAGGAAAATCGCAATCGCCTTGCCGCGCTCCACGCCGGGCAACCAGCGGGTGAAGTAGTAGATCACCCCGGGAAAGAACCCGGCTTCGGCCACGCCCAGCAGAAAACGCAGGATGTAGAAGTGGGTTTCGTTCTGGATGAACGCCATGCCCGCGGCGACCAGGCCCCAGGTCAGCATGATCCGCGTCAGCCAGATACGTGCGCCGACTTTTTGCAGAAGGATGTTGGAGG
The DNA here is from genome assembly GCF_056402075.1 of Pseudomonas sp. P4_C3. NCBI lineage: Bacteria > Pseudomonadati > Pseudomonadota > Gammaproteobacteria > Pseudomonadales > Pseudomonadaceae > Pseudomonas > Pseudomonas sp. P4_C3. The sequence goes on along the minus strand of NZ_JBFUIC010000208.1, from coordinate 3,047 downwards.
GCACTTCGAACAACGCATAACCGATGAAGAACAGACCGGCACCCAGGCCATAGGCGGCCGCGCCAATACCCAGGTCGTGTTCCATGTGGGTGCGGACGAAACCGATGTTCACGCGATCAATGTAATTGACGATGAACATGATGACGAACAGCGGCAAGACGTGACGTTTGACTTTGGCGATGGCGGACTTCAGCGCTGAATTGGCGTCGTCGTGCATCGCGGAGATGGATGTATTCACTGCGTTTTCTCCCACTCGTTATTTTTATGCGGGGTGAAGCTGGGTGCTGCGTTGTTGCTAGACATCATACAACTAGGTTTTTTGATCTTGCAACCACGTTTATCCAATGAAATAGAGCGATTACAGAGATTTTTTATTCTTTTTGTGGTGGCAGGTAGCCTTTGAAACGACTCAATATGGGGTGGTTGTTGAGTGTTGTCATACAAGTTGAGCGAGATTTTTCAGGATTCCCACCCGGCGCGGTGCTACGATTCGATAGCCCCGATTTCCGGACACCCCCATGCAAGAAGACCTCGAAGTACCCGCCCGCAAGCGCAGCCACAACCTGGCCCATGACCTGGTCGAAAAATTGACCCAGCGCATCCTGCTCGGCCAGATGTTGCCCGGCGACAAGTTGCCGTCGGAAAACACCATCGTTCAGGAACACGGGGTCAGTCGCACGGTGGTGCGCGAGGCGATCTCGAAGCTGCAGGCCTCGGGGCTGGTGGAGACCCGGCACGGCATTGGCACGTTCGTGATCGAGCGCGCACCGGAGCAGGGGCTGCGGCTGAATGTCGATACGGCGTTGGGGGTGCGCAGCATTCTGGAGTTGCGCATGGGCCTGGAAACCCAGGCGGCGGCGCTGGCGGCAACTCGCCGCACCGATCTGCAACTGGCGCAGATGCGTGAAGCACTGGATGACTATCAAAGCCTGCTGGCCAACAACGACAGCTGTGTCGAAGCGGACCGGCGTTTTCATCTGCTGATCGCCGAAGCCACTGGCAACCTGTGCTTCACCGAGATCATGCAGCACCTGGGCAGTGCGATGATCCCGCGCACCCGGGTCAATGCCGCCGAGCGTGGCGCGGTGGACTTGAGCAAGCTCGGCCAGTTGGCCAACCTTGAGCACGAGGCGATTCTCAACGCCATCAAGCGCCAGGACCCGGACACGGCGCGGGCGGCGATGTGGCTGCACCTGACCAACAGTCGCGACCGGTTTTCGGCTAGCTGAGGTTGTCTGTTTTTCAGTTGCACCGAGTCATCGTTCATCGCGAGCAGGCTCGCTCCCACATTGGAATGCGTACCCCTGTAGGGGCGGGCTTGCCCGCGAAGGCGTCAGTCCAGGCAACAAAAAGCATGGATCAGACCCTGGCAACCTGAACAACCACAACCCGCCGCTCCAGATTCAACGCCAGCACACTCGCCAACACCACCAGCCCGCCGACCACGATCATCAACGTCGGCCGCTCGCCAAGCGCATAGGACGCAATGACCATCGCCGTCGGCGGCGTCAAATACAGCGTCATCGTCGCCCGGCTCAAATCGACATGCGCCAGCACATAGGCCCAGGCCAGGTACGCCAGGGCACTGGGGAAAATCCCCAGTGCTAACACGGCGAACTGCACATGCAGCGGCGCAATCGCGATTTGATCCATCAGGCCGGGCAGATAAATCAACAACAACACCGTCCCGGACCACACCGTGTAACACACCAGCGTCAGCCCGTCGTAACGCCCGGTGTGATGCTTTTGCAGGGCAAAGTAGAGGCTCCAGGACACCGCCGCCAACAGGATCAGCAAGCCGTGGGCGTCGAGGCTGCCCAGGCCATGATCGCCGGCCACCACAATCAGCACGCCAAACAAGCCGAGCAGCACACAACCCCAGCGCCACAGGCTCACCTGATCCTTGAACACGAAGCGCGCAATCAATGTGCTGAACAGCGGTGTGGTCTGGGCCAGGACGCTCGAAGCCCCGGCGCTGATACCCTGCTGCCCGAAGTTGATCGCCACGTGGTGCAGGCTTACCGCAAAGAAACCCAGGCCGAACATCAGCGGCAAGTCTCGAAGCCTGGGCAAGCGAATGCCCTTGAGTATCGCGATCACTGCCATGAACACGGAGGCCAGCAGGAAGCGCAGGAGTGCCAGGTGCACGGGGTCGTAGGCCTGCAGGCCGATATGGATGCCGGTTGGGGAATACCCCCAGCACGCCACGACAAACGCCATGGCCAGGATGATTTTCCAGGGTGAAACGGAGGAGGGTGTGAGCGGCGACATGGTCGTGCACCTGTGGGTGGATGCACCGAGTATCAGAAAGCGTATCGTTCGCCACAACTGACTTATAATGCTCAAACTGTTCACTATGGGTGATGTATGGAGCTGGCACAGATTCGCATGTTCAAGACCGTGACCGATGTCGGCAGCATCGCCCGCGCGGCCGAGCTGTTGCATTGCGTGCCGTCGAACATCACGGCCCGCATCAAGGCCCTTGAGGCCGAACGGGGTGTCGCGCTGTTTTTGCGTGAGGGCCGAGGGCTGCGCATCAGCCCGTCGGGGCAAACCTTCCTGGCCTACGCTTCGAAAATCCTTGCCCTCACCGCCGAGGCCAAGCGCGCGGTCGATCCTTCGGCCGAGCCCTCGGGACCGTTGCGCATCGGCGCCATCGAGTCGTCGGCCACCGGGCGCTTGCCGCGTCTGCTGGCGAAATTCCACAAGCGTTTCCCGCAGGTGGCGCTGGAGCTGGCCACCGGCTCCTGGGGGCAGTTGCTTGACGACACACTCAATCACAAGCTCGACGGGGCCATCGTGGCGGTGGATGTCGAGCGTTCGCACCTCAAGCGCACGCCGATGTACCGTGAGGATTTATTGCTGATTGCCTCGACCTCCCTGGGGCCGCTGCGGGACATCAGCGACTTGCGGGACCAGACCGTATTCATGTGGCCACAGGGCTGTCCGTACCGGGCGGCGCTGGAGCATTGGTTGCTGCGACAGGGGCAGGCACTGCMGATTGTCAGCCTGGCGAGTTATGGCGCGATTGTCGGTTGCGTCAGCGC
>NZ_JBFUIC010000207.1:0-8237 GCF_056402075.1 Pseudomonas sp. P4_C3 | reverse complement strand
GTGATGAGCGGCGCTTTTATGCTTGCGCGCCTTGCTATAGGTTATTTTTGGATGCTTGCCATCTACAAAAACGCCAGAAATCGATGAGTGGAATCTAGTTGAGGCCGCCCCCGCATCAAGATCAGAAAAAACTGGAGAAACAGCGCCTTTAGTAATCTTAACTTTGAAGAATAGCTTATCAAAATAAGTTTCATTGAGAATCCAGTCGCGTATCTTAAGATACTCTCGAAGCAAGGTTAACCCTTCTTTGCGGCCCAAGACGTACCCGGTCCTCTTTCCTCGAGCACGAAATTTGACAGCCGTTAATTCCTTTTTCAATACTGACTTATCAATTCCCAGGGCATCCTCATAGCTAAACTGTTCTAATTCAGTAGGTGAAGCAGCCGTCACCAACATAAAAAGAGAAATATATGCTTTCACAGCAAAGGCTGCCATTTGCAATCGGACATAATTACGAGATTCAGAGTTGGCAAGTTCTAGACTAGCCTGTGCACCTGCTATAGCGCGTTCAGCTTCACGCAGCTTAAGAGCCTGACCTCTGCTAGCATATTTAGACATGTATTCTTCGACTGTCGCAACACGTCTTTCTGCCGAGTTATAACAATCGTGCCCCTGCCGAAAAGGGCTACACAACCCTATATTAGAAGGGAACTTAACCACCTCATAATCTCTTATCCGGACTATGCAGGGAAATGGCTCTTGCTGAAGAATGAACCTGCTGTAATCACGCGCAATAGCGATACTTGCGTCCTTGAAAATCTGTACATCGGACTCTCTAGGCGGCCTTATTGCTTTTCTTTGCCTCTCAATCGGTATGGCACTGCGCACCACATAATCCACTACGGATGGAAACTGGAGACCGATTATCAGTCTTAATATGCCCTGACACTTCGCCGCATGTTGAGGCGCAAAAATCCCTTTTCGGACAGAATCATTCAGATAATCTGTATAATCAGCGTATGCCTTAGATGCATTACTCACATCGGCAAAAATTTCCACATAACCATTTGCATTCAACCAATCCACGGCAATGTGAATTATTCTAAACTGAGTTACTATCGAATTATCGCGCAGCCCTATCAGAGAGTCGAGGAGCCTCACCACTAACTCACGCCTGCCTTCTACAAGCGATGATTCGACGACCGATATAGTACCGGCATTGTCATACTCTCTTGACCTTACTTCGCCTCGCTTGGCATATGCGATACTCCCGATATCAATAGGCGACTTATGCCCTTTTGCACTGGCAAGTTTTAGACGTAGTCGTTCCGGAAATGCATACTCCTGACTAATCTCATCTACCGCGATCACTTTTGTTTCACGAAATGACATCTCCTCTTGACTACTCATCGTGCGAACTCAGTATAAAATTGGAATAGTCAGATGCAAATAGACTAGCCTCAAAWTTTTCCTGCGCGGCAGTTTTCTGCGGAAGCATCTTGAAAAGTTGAAGATAATGCTCAGTCATCTCTCTTGTGGCGTGGTGCATTCGCTCCATTATAAACTCAATATCATCTCCTGGATGCATATGCCCAGCAGCAATAAGGCTCTGCAGTCGTTGATAGAGCTGAAACCCAAATGTCGCACGCAACCAGTGATACGAAAAATCTTTAGGAAACTTATCAGATGTCTTTTGCAATAGCTTGCGCTTGATTGTATCTGTGACCTGCCCTGTGGGACGAGATTTGACAACTGGGTAGCGTGGATCGTCTTTTGCCATGTAATAGCAGCCCCCTTGATCAGATAAGAAGACATACATATCCTCCTCTCCAATTTGCAGACCGGGGTAATATTTTTTTAGATTATTTTTAAATTTATCTCGCCGCCGCTTCATCATCGGACTGTTTCCAAGCACCTGTAACTCCTCAGCAAGTTGCTTTGGCACGTGCAAACGTTGACTACGGTCTTTCTTGGTATCCATCCCCGTACCTGGACCGGCATGTAACAGATAGGTGCCGTCGCCCTGCAATCTTTCTGAAATGAAGCCTTTTAAATGCTTCATGCGCATCGTCAGTACAGTCTGCTTCCGAGCGCCAGTCATCAAAGCCGTCAGCAATATAAGTCGCTCTAGTGCTGACCAGATTTCACCTTCAGTAACCTTCAGAAATTCAGCAAGTTCAATATTCGACAATGGACGAAGGTCTTCATTGTCCTCTCGTACGTAGCCTATTGAAACCAGCCTTCCCGGAACCGTTGATTTAGTTTGGCTACGTTTCTCAGCCGTGATCACTCTAGCGGCCCCGTACGAATTTTTAATAAAAACTTTAACTTCCTTAACTGTGTCAACTCGCTGCAAATCAATATCGTGCCAATTTGCACAAACAAACCTATAGAAATCAAATACCACACCAGTATATTGGTTTATAACTGCTGCACTACGCCCACTATGACTTATCAAATGAGCAAAATACTTATATGTAGGCCGCAACACAGGGCGACGCCCCGAAAAGTCGAGCCAGTTAAGCCCTTCATTTTCACAGAAAATCAAATAGTCTAATAACTTGCTGCCCCGACGACGCAGATCATCGGTAGGTCTGTTGCTTAATGCTTTATTTTCAACCAAGGAACGAAGGTATGAATTGGCCTCAAACCAAGGCTCTCCTTCCTTATGAAACAGAAACGGGAGATTGTAGATATCACCCGAGGTAAACGAAACTCCGACTTCCTCGACCTGATAAAGCAGTTTGGTTTCAGCCCCTTCAAGCACAGATTCAATCGACCCACGGGGCTGGATGCCGACATGCAGGCTGGCGAAGGCGCTCTGCACGTGAGGGATGAGAACAAAGCGACCTTCGTAACGCGGATTTGAGTAGGACATGACTCACCCTCAAGGGACTGAGTCAACCCTAGGTGTTAAGCGCTAAAAATCAAGGCTTCTTGTCAATGTCATTCTTGTTAAGCGATTCGACCCAAGGGTCCAACTTATGGAATAGTTTCGGATAACGTCCCTTCAAATCCTTCTTCACCTCCGCATAGGTGCTGCGCCAGAAGTTCGCCAGATCCTGCGTCACCTGCACCGGCCGCCGCGCCGGGGACAGCAGATGCAGCTTGACCACCTGCCGGCCCCCAGCGATACGCGGGGTCTCGGCCAGGCCAAACAACTCCTGCAAACGCACCGCCAGAATCGGCGGCTGTTCGCTGTAGTCCAGACGAATCGACGAGCCAGACGGCACGCTCAAATGATGCGGCGCCAGCTCGTCCAGCCGTTGCGGCAATGGCCACGGCAACAGATTGTGGACGATGCTCGACAGGTCGAGATTGGCGAAGTGACTGAGCCGGGAAACCTTGCCAAGATACGGCATCAGCCAGTTCTCCAGACTCTTGAGCAACGCCGTGTCGCTGACATCCGGCCACTCGCTGTCACCCTTTCCGGCGAGGTCCAGTTGCCGCAACAACGCCACCCGCGCCTGCCACTGACGCAGCTCCGGGGTCCACGGTAATAGCTCCAGGCCTTTGCGCCGCACCAGGTTCACCAGCGCCTGACTGCGGGCGGTTTCGTCGAGGCCCGTGAGTGGCTCGCGACTGAKGATCAGTTCACCGACCTTGCGCTGACGCTCGGCCCGCAGCACGCCTTCACGCTCATCCCAATCCAGTTGATCGACGCAGCGCACCTGCTCTGCCAGCACTGAATCGAACAGCGCCGGATCGAAGTCCGTCGCCAGGTAAATCCGCTCCTCACGCTGGCCCTGGCGACTGCCCAGATCGGCGATCACCAGCCACGGCTGCTTCATCAGACTGTCGGCCTCGGCGAACAGTGCGGCACGGCCGTTGGCCAAACGATACTCAGCGCCACCGGCACGTCGCTGTTGGGCGACACGGTCGGGATAGGCCAGCGCCAGCAACGCGCCGAGCCAGCGCGGATGATCCGGATCGCTGACCGGCTCCGAGGCTTTGCCGCGCAGATAACCACGATACTGCCGCGCCAGTTGCCGTGCGCGCTGCACGCCCCCCTGAGCACCGCGTGCGGCGCGCTCTTCGCCAGACAGCAGTACCAGTCGGCTGTGCAAGTCCGCCCCGCCGCCACGCAAGATATCGCGCTCGCCGAGCAGCGCCGCGACATCGCAGGCCATGTCCGCCAGACCCAGTGCCTGGCCACGCAACAGCAAATGCGCGATACGCGGATGCGCCGGCAGTTCGGCCATGGCCTGACCGTGGCGGGTCAATGCGTCCCCCTCCAGAGCTCCCAGGCGTTCGAGCAGGTCCTGAGCCTGTGCATAAGCGGCGGCCGGCGGCACGTCGAGCCACACCAGTTGCCCGGGCGTCACGCCCCAACGTCCCAGTTGCAAGGCCAGCCCGGCGAGGTCCGCCGAAAGGATTTCCGCACTGCCATAGGCCGCCAGTTGCTCGTGTTGGTCCTGGGACCACAAGCGATAACACACGCCCGGTTCCAGTCGCCCGGCCCGGCCCGCGCGCTGGGTGGCGCTGGCTTTGGAAATGCGCTGGGTGTCGAGGCGGGTCATGCCGCTGCCGGGGTCGAAACGCGGCACCCGTGCCAGCCCGGCATCGATCACCACGCGTACGCCATTGATGGTCAAACTGGTTTCGGCGATATTGGTGGCCAGCACCACTTTGCGTTTGCCCGCCGGTGCCGGATCGATCGCGGCCCGCTGCGCGGCGAGGTCCAGTTCACCGTGCAATGGGCACAGTAGAACCTGAGTATTTTCGCCCAAGGCATCCGCCAGTTGCTGATGCACGCGGCGGATTTCCGCCTGCCCCGGCAGGAACACCAGCACGCTGCCGGTCTCGTCGTTCAAGGCTTCGAGGATGGTCTGCACCAGACGCGGCTCGATGAATTCACCAGACTGGAACGGCCGGCCCCAGCGCATCGCCACCGGGTACATGCGCCCTTCGCTGCGCAGGATCGGCGCGTCGTCGAGCAACCCGGCCAAGCGTTCGCCTTCAAGCGTGGCGGACATCAAGAGGATTTTCAGCGGCTGATCGTCACGGAACAGTTCACGGCCATTGAGGCTCAAGGCCAGCGCCAGATCAGCGTCGAGACTGCGCTCGTGAAATTCGTCGAAGATCAGCAGGCCCACGCCTTCCAGTGCCGGGTCGTCCTGCAAACGCCGGGTGAGAATGCCTTCGGTGACCACTTCGATGCGGGTGTTGGGGCCGACCTTGCTGTCGAGCCGAATGCGATAGCCCACGGTCTCGCCGACCTTCTCCCCCAGCTCATTGGCCAGCCGTTCCGCCGCTGCACGCGCGGCCAACCGGCGGGGTTCGAGCATCAGGATGGTCTGCCCGGTCAGCCACGGCTCGTTGAGCAAGACCAAAGGTACGCGGGTAGTTTTACCGGCGCCGGGCGGCGCTTCGAGCACGGCTTCGTGGCGTGTAGCGAGGGCTTCACGCAGAGCGGGTAAAACTTCATCGATCGGCAAAGAAATCATGCTGGCTCCAAAACAGAGGGCCGAGTATAACGGCGAACTGCAAGGCGTTCGTCAGGGTCTTAATTCATACCGACGACGTTTCGTTTCGAGATTACTCAGGAGATTTCAAATGCGTGCTCCCTTTCGCCTGATTGGCAGTGTTCTGGTCGCAACCTTGCTGACTCAAGTGACAGCCTGCGGTTCGATCTTCTACCCCGATCGCCGCGGCCRGATCGAAGGCAAGATCGACCCGGCCATCGCCGCGCTCGACGCCGTTGGCCTGCTGTTCTACATCATCCCCGGCCTGATCGCGTTTGCCGTGGACTTCGCCACTGGCGCGATTTATTTCGAGCCGGGCAAGACCGCCCAGGTCGATCCACAAAAACTCAAGGACGCCATCGGTCCCGACGGCAAGGTCGATAACCGCAAGTTGCAGACTATTCTGGAAAGCGAACTGRGCCGCAGCTTCCCGCTGGACGATCCACGCCTGATCCAGAGCAAAGGCAGCGCCCAACAACTGGCGATGTTCGGCCTGCAACCAGCCGCGTAATCCCTGCGCACCAAAGGAATCCTCAAGGAACGATGGCCACTATGACCTCCAGCTCCGAACACGCCCGCCTGCTGCGGCTGGCGACCCGTGCCTCGGTGGCGGTGGCGTGCACCTTGATCGTCGCCAAAGGCATCGCCTGGTGGCTGAGCGGCTCGGTGAGCATGCTCGCCGGGCTCACCGACTCGGCACTCGACGGCGTCACGTCATTGCTCAACCTGCTGGCGGTGCATTACGCCCTGCGCCCCGCCGACAATGATCATCGCTACGGGCACGGCAAGGCTGAGTCATTGGCAGGCATGGCCCAGGCGCTGTTCATTGGCGGCAGTGCGGTACTGATTGCGTTGCATGCCTATGATCGGCTGAAACACCCCGAACCGGTCGGCGCGCCGTGGATCAGCATCGGTGTGATTGTGTTCTCGCTCGCCCTGACCCTGGCCTTGCTGATGTTGCAACATCGGGTGGTCAAGGCAACCGGCTCCAACGCCGTGCGTGCCGACTCGCTGCATTACCGTTCGGACATATTGCTCAACGGCAGCATTCTGCTGGCGCTGGTACTGGCCGGGTTTGGCTGGGATCAGGTCGATGCCTGGTTTGGTCTGGGCATCGCCGCTTATATCTTTTGGAGCGCGGTGCAGATCGCCCGGGAGAGTTTTGCGGTGTTGATGGATGAAGAACTGCCGCCGGATGTCAGCCAGCACATGCTGGAATTGGCGTGCAGCGTGCCCGGTGTGTTGGGTGCGCATGACTTGCGTACGCGGATCTCCGGCAACCAGTGGTTTGTGCAGTTGCATCTGGAGTTGCCGGGGGAACTGACGTTGTCAGTCGCCCACGGCATCAGCGATCAGGCGGCCGCAGCCATTCACAGCGCCTACCCGCGCGCCGAAGTGCTGGTGCACGCCGACCCGCGGGAAGTGGTGAAAGCCGCCCGGGCTCAGTAATTCACCTGATAACCGCGACTGCTCAGGCAGTTGCCCTGAGCCTGTCGGTAGGCTTGCACCACCGCCGGGTCTGGCTGGTAGGTGGCGGTTCGTGGATCGAAACCACTCTGCTGCACCGCGTATTGATAGCACTCGTAACCATCCCGACTGACCTGCTCCGGCGACTGCCCGTTGGCTGGATATGCCTCCACGTCATAACCATTGTTGCCGGCGGGTGGTTGCGATTGGCCAACCGGCGGCTCGACCACGACGTAGTCCTGAGTGCTTTCCTGATAGGCGTAGTAGGAGCCCGCCGCGAGGAACAGCAGCGCCCCGCCGATCCACAACTGCTGGGCGTAATCGGGCAGGTATCTGACTCGAATCCCGCGCGGTGGCTCTACCACCTCATAACGCGGGCCTAGCGGGCGATACCAGTAGCCACCGGAATAGTAGTAATCCATGCCACGGTAAGGCACGCGGAAGTTACGCTCGGGGAAGCGGTCGATCACCTGGCCGGGGCGATACCTGGGGCCTGCCCCCCAGCCGTTACCATGGCCACTCGGGCGCCCCTGCCAGTGATTGTCATTGGACGGTGCGCCTGTGTAGCCATTCCAGTGCTGGTTGTAATCGTTGCGACGCGGCTGATCCTGGTAGTAACCGCGCTGCGGCGGCTGGGTCTGGTGCACGGTGTCGGGGCGGGGCTGGATCGGCATGTCAGTGGCCGGCGCCTGCGGCGGTGGAGGCGGCGAGCGAACCCGGCTGTTGAAGTCCGGCGCTGGACGGTTCTGCCACTGACCATTGTTCTGATGTTGATTCTGGCCGTTGTGCTCGGACTGGCGGTTGTCATTGTTCTGCGCGCGGGGCTGATTCTGCTGCTGGCCGTTTTGCGGGTGCGGCTGGTTGTTGCCACCCTGGCCCTGGTTATCACCCTGATGCCCCCCCTGGCCATGTTGCCCGCCGTCATGGCCACGGTTTTGCTGCTCATCGGCCATCGTTTGCGCAGTGACACTGACACACAGCAAACCAACACCGGCCAAACGCCAGAAACGCGATTTCATGCTTTTCCTCATTAAGAGTCAGGGCCTGTACGTAAGACTGGGAAAGCAGTGGCCGGTTCTGCAACAGGTTATCAGTCACGCAACTTATTTATTGAGGGTCGGGGGGCAAATTCCACGCAAGAAAAAGGGGAGACCCGTCGGCCTCCCCTTAGAGAACTTCGTCCTGGCTCGACGCTTGTGGCGCCGGCTCACCTCACGCCGTCTTCTGGACAGTGTGTAGCTCGGGGGCCGGCACATCCCCGGTGGGGGTGGCGACCGCGGCGGGCCTGATTCGGCGAGCCGCACTGGACTGTTTGTCCGAGCAGTGATTCTGGTGATAAGAATAGGCCGGGAGCACCGGCAGAGG
>NZ_JBFUIC010000206.1:0-8374 GCF_056402075.1 Pseudomonas sp. P4_C3 | reverse complement strand
GCTTTGCGAAATGCCTTGATTCGCGCCTTGTCGACCCGTGGGGCCTTGTAGAACGGCAGGAAATCTTCCCGGGGCGACAGCTCGATGTGTTCGTAACCGAGCTCGGCGACCTTGTCGACCATCTTGCCCAGGGAAAGGGTGCGGTACATGTAGGGGTCGAGTGCGATGCGCATGATTGTTCTCCTAAACCAAGGCCTGCGCCTTGCCCCTTGTGGGAGCGAGCCTGCTCGCGATGGCGGCAGCACATCCAACATCTATGTGACTGTCTGATCGCAATCGCGAGCAGGCTCGCTCCCACATGGGTTAATAGTTAGCCGTAGAAGTGTGGGCGCTCTGGCAGGCCGACTTTGACAATCGCCCCGCTGTTCTGCGCCTCGATGCACGCATCTGCGGCGACGGCGGCGGCGAAACCATCCCACGCCGAAGGCCCGCCGACCTGCCCGGCTCGCACACCATCAATGAACGCCTGYAACTCAACGTCATACGCCGCGATGAACCGATCCTTCCAGTCCATCAGAATCGCGTTGGACAGCTTCGCCCCGCTACGTAATTGAACCTGCGACGGTTCCGGCAGTTTGGCGATGCCGGTCTCCCCCACCACTTCGCACTGGATGTCGTAGCCGTACTGGCAGTTGACGAACACTTCGACGTCGATGCGCGTGCCCTTGGCGGTTTCCAGCAGCACGATCTGCGGGTCTTTCAAATGGGCGTGGGCCTTGCTGGTCTTGCGTGGGAACACCACTTGCACCGAGACATAATCGTCGTCAAGCAACCAGCGCAGCACGTCCAGCTCATGAATCAGGGTGTCGGTGATCGCCATGTCGGTCTTGTAGTTTTCACCCACGGTCGGGTTGCGGTGGGCGCAATGCAGCATCAACGGCTCGCCGATCTGGCCACTATCGATCACTGATTTCAGCGCGCGATAACCCTCGTCGTACGGACGCATGAAACCGACCTGCACCAGACGCTTGCCGTGGGCCACTTCGGCCTCGACGATCTTGCGGCAGCCTTCGGCAGTGACCGCCAGCGGTTTCTCGCAGAACACCGGCTTACCGGCGGCTATCGCTGCCAGCACGAACTCTTCGTGGCTCGGCCCCCAGGAGGTAACGAGGATCGCCTCGACTTCCGGCGCCTTGATCAGGGCGTGACCGTCGGGATAAACCTCGGCGGTCAGCTTGAGATCGGAAACGACCTTGGCCGCTTGCTGCAAATTGATGTCGGTCACCGCCACGACCTGGCTGTTGAGCAAGGCCTGGCTGCAACGACGGATGTGGTCCTGGCCGATGGCCCCGGTGCCGATGACGCCAATGCGCAGTGAATCAGAGAGCAATGACATGAAGATTCTCCTGTGAAAATTTGTTGTTGGTTTCAGGGGCAATCAGTATTGACGGGCCTTGGCCAGTCGTTCGTTCAGGGTCTTGGCCACCGCATCGGTACGGGCACTGTTGGAAACCTGCGCCACACCGACCCGCCACCACGACAGGTATTTGTGAATCATGGTCTTGGGCAAAACCTTGATATCGATCAGCGTCGAAACCGTCTGCAAGCGCGCATCCGCCAGGGCATCCTTCAGCTCTTCAACGGTGTTCACCTTGTAAGTCTTGCAACCATAAGCCGCCGCGCTCATGGCGAAATCCACCGGCACGAAGCCGCCATCGAGCTTGCCGGTTTCCGGGTTGCGGAAGCGGAACTCGGTGCCGAAGCTATCCATGCCGTGTTCCATCTGCAGGTTGTTGATGCAGCCAAAGGTCATGTTGTCCAGCAGCACCACGTTGATCTTGCGCCGCTCCTGAATCGAGGTCGCCAGTTCGGAATGCAGCATCATGTAAGAGCCGTCGCCCACCAGCGCATAGACCTCACGATCCGGCTCGGCGAGTTTCACGCCCAACGCAGCGTTGACCTCGTAACCCATGCAGGAATAGCCGTACTCGACGTGGTAGGTGTTCACGCCCTTGCTGCGCCAGCTGCGCTGCAAGTCGCCAGGCAAGCTGCCGGCGGCGGCGACGATCACTGCGTCGTCCGCCAGGGTTTCATTGAGCACCCCGAGCACGCGGCTCTGGGTCAGGCAGGAGCCGGTCAGCTCGATGAATTCGCGCAGCACTGCCGGGTCCATGTGGTCGTTGATTTCCGGGACGAAATCCTTGGCCTGGTATTCCACTTGATAGATGCGATCGACTTCCTCATCCAGTTGCGCCTTGGCCTGACGGGGTTGATCGCCCCAGCTCGAGCGATAATCACCCAGCGCTTTGGCCAGCACCGACAAACCGGTTCTGGCGTCCGCCAGCAATTGCACGCCGTCGAGTTTCAGGGCATCGCAAGGGCTGATATTGAGGTTGAGGAATTGCACCTCCGGGTGCTGAAACAAGGATTTCGAGGCGGTGGTGAAGTCGCTGTAACGGGTGCCAATGCCGATGATCAGATCAGCGTCCCTGGCCAGCGAATTCGCCGCCAGGCAACCGGTTTCGCCGATACCGCCAACATTCAGCGGATGGCTGGACACCACTGCACTCTTGCCGGCCTGGGTTTCGGCGAAGGGAATATCGAAGCGCTCGGCGAACGCCTGCAACGCGGAGTTGGCGCCAGAGTACTTGACCCCGCCGCCGCAAATGATCAGCGGTTTACGCTTGCCTTTGAACAGCGCCAGCGCATCACCCAGCATCGCTTCGGTAGCCGGACGACGTTCGATACGGTGCACGCGTTTTTGCAGGAAGTAATCGGGATAGTCGTAGGCCTCGGCCTGCACGTCTTGCGGCAAGGCCAGGGYCACTGCGCCGGTTTCGGCGGGGTCGGTGAGCACGCGCATGGCGTGGATCGCCGCCGTCATCAGTTGCTCGGGACGGTTGATGCGGTCCCAGTATTTACTGACAGCCTTGAAGGCATCGTTGGTGCTGATGCTCAGGTCGTGGAACTGCTCGATCTGTTGCAACACCGGGTCGGGCTGGCGGCAGGCGTAGACATCGCCGGGCAACAGCAGCAAGGGAATACGGTTGGCTGTCGCGGTGGCGGCAGCGGTCAGCATGTTCGCCGCACCAGGCCCCACCGACGAAGTGCAAGCGTAGATCTTGCGCCGCTGGTGTTGCTTGGCGAAACCGATGGCGGCGTGGGCCATGCCTTGTTCGTTGCGCCCCTGATGGACGATCAGGTCGCCACTGTCCTGCTCCAGGGCCTGGCCCAGGCCCAGCACGTTGCCGTGGCCGAAGATGGTAAAGATCCCGGCGACGAATTTACTCTGGACCCCATCGACCTCGATGTACTGGTTATCGAGGAATTTCACCAGGGCCTGGGCCATGGTCAGTCTTGTTGTGGTCATGTCCGATCCTTTCAAATGCACACCCAATTCCTGTAGGAGCTGCCGAAGGCTCGGGCCGCGATCGGACGATCTTTTGATCTTGATCTTAAAAAGCCAGATCAAAAGATCGCAGCCTCGTTTCACTCGACAGCTCCTACAGGGAATGTGTCAAGCCAAAGTGCTCTTCAGGTGATCCATGCTCGCGCCGATCGCCCGTTCGATATCCGCCAGCCCATGCACGCTGTCGGCGAACGGTTCGAACGACAGGTAGCCGCTGTAGCCGGTAGCGAGCAAGGTGTCGATCTGCGCCGCATTGCCGAGAATGTCGCCTTCGCCCACCAGCACCCGGTGACCATCGCGAATGGTCGCCAGCGGGGCCCCGGCATCCTCGACCCCGGAGATGTGCACCAGCCCGGTCAACTCGGGGAAAAATTCATGCTCACTGGCCAGGTGATGGTGGAAGGTGTCATGCACCAGACGGAACACATCCAGCCCGCCGATGGCCTTGATCGCGTCCACCGCCGTGCGTTTACGGCGCAGCGAGCACTCTTCGAAACCCAGCGGTTCGATGAACCCGAGAATCCCGTGATCGCGCAGGATCGGCGCCAGCTGACTCAACGCCGTACGCAGACCTGAAGCGCGCTCGGCTTCGGTACGCGGGTCGGCACGGTCGTTCAACGGGCACATGACCAGCCCTTGCGCGCCGCAGTCCCGGGCATAAGCAGCGAGTTTCGAGGCCTGCTCCCGGCGCTCGTCGTTCCACACATCAAACGGATACAGCGCGTTGATCGAGAGCACGGTGATGCCTTTGGCCGTGCACAACTCACGCACGCGCTCGGGTGCGGTGCCGTCTTCTATCTCGACGCCTTTGAGGTCATTGCGGATCTCGATGGCGTCGGCCTTGAGGGTCACCGCCAACTCGATGAACGCGGGCAGGGACAAACGTGGGGCGACCATACGGTTCAGGGCGAAACGCAGGGGTTTGCTCATTATTGTTGTTCTCCGCACAAGTGAATTATTTGGCTGTCGGCATACTGAATTCAGGGCCCTTGGCGATGCTGTCGGGCCAGCGTTGCATCACGCTTTTGTAGCGGCTGTAGAAGCGGATACCTTCTTCGCCGTAGGCATGGTGATCACCGAACAGCGAGCGCTTCCAGCCACCGAACGAATGCCATGCCATGGGCACCGGAATCGGCACGTTGATGCCGACCATGCCGACCTTGATGGTGCGGGCGAAGGCTCGGGCAATGCCGCCGTCGCTGGTGAAGCAGGACACACCGTTGCCGAATTCGTGGGCGTTGATCAGCTCCACCGCGCTGGCGAAGTCCGGCACACGCACGATGCCCAGCACCGGACCGAAGATTTCCTGTTGGTAGATGCTCATCTCGGTCGTGACCTTGTCGAACAGCGTCGCGCCAACGAAGAAGCCATTCTCGGCGCCCGGCACCTTGAAATTACGACCATCGACAATCAGCTGCGCACCTTGAGCCACACCCTGGTCAATGAAGCCTTCGACCTTGGCCTTGTGCTCGGCTGTCACCAACGGCCCCATATCGTTGTCACCCTGCAGGCCATTGCCGACCTTGAGCTGATCGATGCGTGGCAGCAACTTGGCAATCAAGCGGTCGCCGACGTCGCCCACCGCCACGGCAATCGAGATCGCCATGCAGCGCTCACCGGCTGATCCGTACGCCGCGCCAATCAAGGCATCAGCAGCTTGATCCAGGTCCGCATCGGGCATGACGATCATGTGGTTCTTCGCCCCGCCCAGGGCCTGCACGCGCTTGCCCCGGGAGGTGGCTTGCTGATGGATGTACTCGGCAATCGGCGTCGAACCGACAAAGGAAATCGCTTCGATGTCCGGGTGTTGCAGCAGCGCATCGACTGCAGCCTTGTCACCTTGGACCACGTTGAACACTCCATCCGGCAGACCGGCTTCAGTCAGCAACCGCGCCATCAACAAACTGGCGGACGGATCGCGTTCGGACGGTTTGAGGATGAAGCAGTTACCTGTGACCAGCGCCAGCGGAATCATCCACAGCGGTACCATCACCGGGAAGTTGAACGGCGTAACCCCGGCACAAACACCCAGCGGCTGGCGCAGGTTCCAGTTGTCGATGCCGCCGCCGATGTTGTCGCTGAATTCGGTTTTCAACAGGTTCGGCGCACCGCAGGCGTACTCGACGATTTCGATGCCACGGGTGACTTCGCCCTTGGCGTCGGAAAACACCTTGCCGTGTTCACGGCTGATGATTTCTGCCAGTTCGTCGTGATGGCGGTCGAGCAATTCCTTGAACTTGAACATCACCCGCGAACGGCGCAGGGATGATTGCTCGGACCAGGCTGGAAAGGCCTTGAGGGCCGATGCGACCGCCTCGTCCACGGTCCTCTCGCTGGCCAACCCGACCCGTGCCTGCACGCTGCCGGTGGCCGGGTTGAAGACATTGCTGAACCGCTCACTGCCGGTGTCTTGCACCTGACCGTCGATGTAATGGCCGATTACCTGGGCGTCGCTCATCGTTATTGTTCTCCGTGCAGATAGTGGAATTCAGACCTTGGAATTCAGAGATCCAGCAGCCAGCTGTGCTGCGGATCGTTATGGAACTGCCAGACGCGTTTCGGACCGGCCATCACGTTCAGGTAATACGACTCGTAGCCGTACGGCACACTGACCGGGTGATACCCCTTGGGCACGACCACCAGGTCGCTGTTTTCCACGGCCATGGCCTGATCGATGCTGCGATCGTCGGTGTACACCCGCTGGAACACGAAGCCCTGGGGCGGGTTGATCTGGTGGTAATAGGTTTCTTCGAGAAAGCTCTGGTGCGGCAGGTCGTCGGTGTCGTGCTTGTGTGGCGGGTAGCTTGAGGAATGTCCGGACGGCGTGCGCACTTCGACCACCAGCAGTGAATGGGCTGGCTCGGTGTCCGGCAGGATGTCGCAGACGTAACGGGTATTGGCGCCCTTGCCGCGCACGCTGCGCTTCATCGTGTCGGGTTTGATCAGGCGTGGGCTGTAGGAGCTGCCGAAGGCTGCGATCTTTTCGCTGCTAGCTTCAGTAGTGAAGCCAGGCGCGGAACACACGGCGATTTGCACATCACTCAGGGCGACCACCTGGGCTTGACTGCCGGGCGGCAAGTACGCGGCGAACGGAGACTTGTCTTCGAACACCGACTGCCGATCGCCAATGTTGTCCCAGTCGAACGCGCCCTGCCCCGGCGCTTCACCCTTGATGCTGACCCGGCCGCTGAGCAGCACCAGGCACAGTTCTTTATCACCCGCCGAGACCGGCAGGGACTCACCGAGGCTCAGGCGGTAAGCGGCGAAGCCGACGTATTCCAGTTCCCCTTGCCCCAACTCGACCATGGTCCGGCCGCGTGAATTGCTTTTGACCAACAGGCTCATCGCGCGGTCCTCTCGTCGAGTAGTGCACGCAAGGTGTCGTAGCCCTTTTTCGCGTAGACATAACTCGGTGCCACCGCCGGATCCTGTTCGGCTTCGACCACCAGCCAGCCGTGGTAATCGGCGGCCAGCAGCACGTCGAGTAACGCGGAAAAATCGATGTCGCCATCGCCGGGCACAGTGAAGGTGCCGTTGATGATGCAGTCCGGGAAACTCCACAGGTTGTTGCGCGCCAGCTGCACGACCGGTTTGCGCACGTCCTTGAAATGCACGTGGCAGATGCGTTCGATGTGTTTGCGCAGCACCTGCAACGGTTCGCCGCCGCCCATGTAGCAATGGCCCGAATCGAACAGCAGGCCGACTTCGCTGCCAGTCAACGCCATCAGTTTGTCGATGTCGGCCGGGGATTCGACGTAAGCGCCCATGTGGTGGTGATAGGCCAGACGCACACCCTGGGACAGGGTGAAGCGCGCCAGTTCGGTGAGCTTGTCGGCGTACTCCTGCCAGGCCTGTTCGGTGTGCAAGCGCGGGCGTTCGACCAGAGGAATGCGCTGGCCCTGGATGGAGTCCGCGACCTCGCCATAGACCAGCACCTTGGCGCCGTTCTTCGCCAGCAGCTCGACATGACTACCGATGGCGTCGATTTCCTCGGCCACGGAACGCCGCGCCAGACGACTGGAGTACCAGCCGGACACCAACGCCAGGTCATAGGGCCGCAGCACGTCGCCGACGCCTTTGGCGTCCTTGGGGAATTTACCGTTGAGTTCAAAACCTTCGTAACCGATTTCCTTGCCTTCGCTCAGGGCGGTGCTCAATGGCGTCTCGCCACCGAGGGACGGCAGGTCGTCGTTGCTCCAGGAGATCGGGTTGATGCCAATTCGGATAGCGGGCATGGCTGCACCTTTTATTGTTTTACATAACCATTGAATGCGGCACTAAACCCTGTGGGAGCGAGCTTGCTCGCGATGCTTTTGGTGCCTTTGAAGGCCCCATCGCGAGCAAGCTCGCTCCCACAGGTTCAGTGTTCACACATTGAAAATGTTCAGTTCCGCGCCGCACGCCAGGCATCGATCAGTTCAACGAACGTGCCCTGCACCTGGCGAATCAGCGCCTCATCGTCGATTTCCCCGGCCAACCACGCACGGMTCGGCTCCTGGAAAATCGTCCGGCCCACGGCGAACCCGCGGCAGGTCTGGCTCTGACTGGCCTGTTGAAAGCCTTCGGCCAACGCTGATGCCGGGGCGTTCAAGCCCAGCAGTACCACACCTCGGCAGTACGGATCGCGTTCCTGGATCAGTTCGTCGAGTTGCTGCCACTCCTCGGCGCTTTGCGCTTCGATCTTCCACCACGCCGGGTAGATGCCCAGGTTGTAGAGGCGTTTGAGGGCGCGATACAGCACGTCCGGGTAGGCCGAGGGGTGATCCTTGGGCGGGATGATTTCCAGCAGCAGTTCATGACCGCTGACCTGGGACGCCTGATACAAACCCTTGATCTGCGCCTCCTGTTCCAGACGCAGCAGAGGCTCATCGTCGGGATGAAATTGCACCAGGCACTTGATGATCTGCTCTTGCGGCCAGGCGATCAGGTTGCTGCCGATGGAGCGACCGTGTTCGAAGGCCAATGGCCGCGAACCCTGGACTTCCACCGGCCGCGCCACCCACCAGCCGCGACCGGTGGCGGCAT
>NZ_JBFUIC010000205.1:0-8398 GCF_056402075.1 Pseudomonas sp. P4_C3 | reverse complement strand
CAGGCAGAGTTATGGCGCGCACTCTTGCTGGATGTGGGAGAAGAAGGCATGGCGCAAAGCCGTGCCGGGGTCCATCAGCGATTTGTCGAGCGCATCAATAACCTCGAAACAGCTCCCAAGGGATTACCCTCGCGAGTGATCGTTTTCGGGATTTCTTCGCTGCCTGCGCAAGCCCTGGAGGCACTGGCGGGACTGGCACGATTCAGCCAGGTCCTGCTGTGCGTACACAACCCGTGTCGTCACCATTGGGCGGACATCGTCGCCGATAAAGACCTGTTGCGGCATCAATACAAGCGTCAGGCCCGCAAAAGCGGCATGCCGGTAGTGATCGATCCGCAAACCCTCCACCAGCATGCTCACCCATTGTTGGCTGCCTGGGGTAAACAGGGGCGGGACTATATCAACCTGCTCGACAGTTACGACGATCCCAACAGCTATCGTTCGGCATTCCGCGACGGGCGCATCGACCTGTTCAGTGATGGTCAGCCGCTGAATGTGCTCAACCAGTTGCAGGACGACATCCTCGAGTTGCGCCCCCTCAACGAGACTCGGGAGCGTTGGCCGGCTATCGATCTGCACAAGGACGAATCGATCCGTTTTCACGTCGCCCACAGCGCCCAGCGAGAAGTCGAGATCCTCCACGATCAACTGCTCGCGCGCTTCAGCGCCGACCCGACCTTGCGGCCCCGGGACATCATCGTGATGGTCCCGGACATCGACAGCTACGCACCGCACATTCGTGCCGTGTTTGGTCAGCTTGACCGCCAGGATCCGCGCTTCATTCCGTTTACCCTGGCGGACCAGGGCCAGCGTGGCCGCGATCCACTACTGATTGCGGTCGAGCACCTGCTCAAGCTGCCTGACAGCCGATTCCCCGTCAGTGAGATTCTCGATCTGCTGGACGTCCCGGCACTGCGTGCTCGCTTTGGTGTTGAGGAGCGCGATCTGCCGACGCTGCACCGCTGGATCGAAGGTGCCGGCATTCGCTGGGGCATGAACGCCGAACAGCGTGCCGGGCTCGGGCTGCCGAATGAACTGGAGCAAAATAGCTGGCGTTTCGGCTTGCGTCGGATGTTGCTCGGTTATGCCGTTGGCAGCGCCGATGCTTATGAGGGTATCGAGCCCTACGACGAAATCGGGGGCCTGGACGCCGCGCTAATCGGCCCGCTGGTTGCGCTGCTGGACGCGCTGGAAGTGGCTCACCACGAACTTTCTCAGCCTGCATCGCCGGGGCAATGGGGCTTGCGCTTGCAGGCGTTGGTGCAGTTGTTCTTCCTTGCCAGTAACGAACACGATGACTACTTGCTGGCTCAGCTCGAAGAGCTGCGTGAGACCTGGCTCGAGACCTGCGAGTCGGTCGGGTTGCAGGACGAGTTACCGCTGACCGTCGTCCGTGAAGCCTGGCTTGCGGGTCTGGATCAGGGCCGTTTGTCCCAACGCTTTCTGGCCGGAGCGGTCAACTTCTGCACCTTGATGCCCATGCGCGCCATCCCGTTCAAACTGGTGTGCCTGCTGGGCATGAATGACGGCGATTATCCGCGCGCGCAGCCGCCACTGGATTTCGATCTCATGGGCAGTGATTACCGTCCAGGTGACCGCTCCCGACGCGAAGATGACCGCTACCTGCTACTGGAAGCCTTGTTGTCGGCACGGGACCAGCTCTACATCAGTTGGGTGGGCCGCAGCATCCGCGATAACAGYGAGAGGCCTGCGTCGGTGCTGATCGGCCAGTTACGCGACCACTTGGCCAGCGGTTGGCGATTGTCACAAAGCGACAATGACCTGCTGGAGGCCATGACCCGGGAACACCCGTTGCAACCTTTCAGTGCCCGCTACTTTCACGAAGGGGATGAGTCGTTCAGCTACGCCACCGAATGGCAGGTGCTTCATCAGGCGACAGAGCAACAGGCAAGCGCGGAAGTGCTCGAGGCTCACGTCCAGGACGAACCACTGAGTCTCGGTCAGTTGCAGGATTTCCTGCGCAACCCGGTACGGCACTTTTTCAGCCAGCGCCTGAAGGTCTTCTTCGAGGCGGCCGAAGTGCCCTTGGCTGATGAAGAGCCTTTTGTCCTGGATGCGTTGCAGCGTTACAGCCTAAGTGACCGTTTGCTCGAAGCGGCGCTGGCTGACCCGGGAAATACCGGACAGGCGCTGGAGGAACAGGCGAAACGCCTGCAAAACAGCGGGCTGTTGCCCATGGCCGGATTCGGTGAGTGCCTGCAGCGTGAATTGATCGAGCCATTACCTGACTTGCTGCAACGCCACCAACAGCTCCTGGCTTTGTGGCCTACACCGCTCAGCAGCGCGTTGCCAGTCAGTCTTGAACTGCAAGGCCTGCACATTGAGGGCTGGCTCAGCGGCCTGCATCAGCGCGCCGATGGTGGATTGCTGTCTATCACTACGATCCCCAACAGTATCGGCTCGATCAAGTCACGCAAATGGCATCGTCTGACACGTCCGTGGCTCACTCATCTGGTGGCTTGTGCCAGTGGCGTGGCGTTGACCACCGCATTGGTGGCCAGTGACGACAGCCTGCTGCTCGCTCCGCTGGATGAGAGCACTGCGCAGAAAATTCTCGGTGACCTGTTGATGGCCTGGCAGTCGGGCATGCGCCAGCCTCTGCCGATCGCGGTCAAGACAGCCTTTGCGTGGCTGGGGCAAACCGACCCGGTCAAGGCCGATGCCGCTGCGCGCAAGGCCTATGAAGGCGACGGGCAGACGACGGACGGAGAGCGTCGCGAAAGCCCGGCACTCGCGCGCCAATTCGCCGATTACGATGCCTTGAATGCCGATGAGACGTTCCCCGATTGGTGTGACGCGCTCTATCGCCCGCTTCTTGAAGCTCCTTGGCGTTCACTGTCCAGCGAGGAGTCGCGCTGATGAGCACGAAGACACCGCTGGCCCTGGCCTTCCCGCTGCGTGGCAGCCAGTTGATCGAAGCCAGCGCCGGGACCGGCAAGACATTCACCATTTCCGCGTTGTACCTGCGTCTGGTGCTTGGCAATGGCGGGGAGGACAGTGGCTTCGGACGTGAGCTGTTGCCGCCGCAAATCCTCGTCGTGACGTTCACCGACGCCGCTACCAAAGAGCTGCGCGAACGCATTCGCACGCGGCTCGCCGAGGCCGCGCGATTTTTCCGCGATGAAACACCGGCCCCCGACAGCCTGATTGCCGAGTTGCGTGATCAGTACCTGCCCGAGCAATGGCCCGGATGCGCAAACCGCCTGGATATCGCCGCCCAGTGGATGGACGAGGCGGCGGTGTCGACCATCCACAGTTGGTGCCAGCGCATGTTGCGCGAACACGCATTCGACAGCGGCAGCCTGTTTACCCAGACCCTGGAAACCGACCACAGCGACTTGCTGGGGGAGGTCTTGCGCGATTACTGGCGGCTGTTCTGTTACCCGATGCAAGGTGACGCCTTGAATTGGGTACGCAGCAATTGGGGCGGACCGGCGGCG
This sequence comes from Pseudomonas sp. P4_C3, assembly GCF_056402075.1. Classification (NCBI taxonomy): domain Bacteria; kingdom Pseudomonadati; phylum Pseudomonadota; class Gammaproteobacteria; order Pseudomonadales; family Pseudomonadaceae; genus Pseudomonas; species Pseudomonas sp. P4_C3. Next base: position 4,937 of record NZ_JBFUIC010000205.1, on the reverse strand, counting down.
CTGCTGCCGCGGATTCGTGCGCTGTTCGCCAGCGAGCGGGATACGCTGCAAGGGAAAGAGCCCGCCGAAGTGATTTCGCAATGCCTGCAAGAACGACGGGCGGCACTGATCGAACTCAAGAAGCCCTGGCTGCAGTGGGCGGACGAGTTGCTTGCGATCTGTCACCAGGGCGTTGCCGGCAAGGCTGTCGACGGTCGCAAGATGCAGGCTCGCTATTTCGAGCCCTGGTTTGAAAAGATCAAAGCCTGGGCCGAAGACGAATCCCTCGAGCACCTGGATATCGGCACCGGCTTCACGCGCCTGACCCCTGATGGCATGGCCGAAGCCTGGAAGGGCGAAGCGCCTCGACATCCGGGGCTCGATGCGATGGCCGGCCTCAAGGCCTGTCTCGATGGGTTGCCAACACCTGATGCCGCCGTGCTGCAACATGCGGCCCGCTGGGTCGGGGCGCGATTCGAGGAAGAGAAACGTCGCCGTGCGGAAATGGGTTTCGACGACATGTTGCTGCGCCTTGATGCGGCCTTGCAGTCCGATGGCGGCGAGCGACTGGCAACCCTGATTCGTGAACAGTTTCCGGTCGCCCTGATCGATGAGTTCCAGGACACCGACCCGGTGCAATACCGGATCTTCGAGAGCATCTACCGCATTGAAGAGAACAGCCCCGAGTGCGGTCTGTTCCTGATCGGCGACCCGAAACAGGCGATCTACGCTTTTCGCGGTGCCGACATCCATACCTACCTGCGCGCCCGCCAGGCCACCACTGGCCGCCTGCACACCTTGGGCACCAACTTTCGCTCGAGCCACGGCATGGTCAACGCGGTGAACCATGTGTTCGAGCGCGCCGAAGCCCGGGAGTCAGGACGCGGCGCTTTCCTCTTCAGGCAGAAGAATGGCGACAACCCGGTGCCGTTCACGCCGGTTGCCTCCCAGGGCCGCAAAGAAGTCTTGCGCATCAATGACCAGGCAATCCGGGCCTTGAACATTTGGCACTTGCCGGCCGAACAACCGTTGTCCGGCGCGGTGTACCGGCAACATCTGGCGGCTGCCTGCGCCAGTGAAATCACGGCATTGCTCAATGGTGGACAGCAGGAGCAAGCGGGATTCACCCAGGATGGCAAAGCCTTCARGGGCCTGCTGCCGGCGGACATCGCCATCCTGGTCCGCGACGGCAAGGAGGCGCAGGCGGTTCGTGCGCAATTGGCCGCCCGTGGCGTGCGCAGTGTTTACCTGTCGGACAAGGACTCGGTGTTCGCCGCCCAGGAAGCGCATGACGTGCTGACCTGGCTCAAGGCCTGCGCCGAGCCGGATGTCGAGCGCCCGCTGCGAGCCGCGTTGGCCAGCATCACGTTAAACCTTTCGTTGACTGAGCTGGAGCGGCTGAATCAGGACGAGTTGGCCTGGGAAGCCCGGGTCATGCAGTTCCGTGGCTATCGCGAAGTCTGGCGCAAGCAGGGCGTACTGCCGATGCTGCGGCGCTTGCTGCACGACTTCCATCTGCCCCAGGCGTTGATCGCCCGCAGTGACGGCGAGCGCGTGTTGACCAACCTTCTGCACCTTTTCGAACTACTGCAACAAGCCGCCGCCGAACTCGATGGCGAACAAGCCCTGATCCGGCATCTGTCCGAGCATCTGGCGTTGTCCGGGCAGGCTGGCGAAGAGCAGATCCTGCGTCTGGAAAGTGATGAGCAATTGGTCAAGGTCGTGACTATTCACAAGTCCAAGGGCCTTGAATACCCCTTGGTGTTCCTGCCGTTCATTTGCTCGGCGAAACCGGTGGATGGCAGCCGCCTGCCGTTGCACTACCACGATGAATCCGGCAATGCCCAGGTCACGTTGAAGCCAACGGCGGAGTTGATTGCCCAGGCTGACGATGAGCGTCTGGCCGAGGATCTGCGCTTGCTCTATGTCGCCCTGACCCGGGCGCAACACGCCTGCTGGCTGGGGGTGGCCGACCTCAAGCGCGGCAACAACAATGGCTCGGTGCTGCATCTGTCGGCTTTGGGTTATCTGCTGGGCGGCGGCGCGCCTTTGGCTGATTCCCCGGCGTTGCAGCTTTGGTTGCGAGACCTGCAACAGGACTGCCCGGCGCTGGCGTATGCCGAGATGCCTGAAGCGACTGCAGAGCATTACCGGCCACCGCAAAATGACGCGGCACTGCTGGTTCCGCTGGTTCCGAAACGCAAGGCCAGTGAAAACTGGTGGATCGCTTCCTACAGCGCGTTACGCATTGGCGACACCCTGAGTGTCGGCACCGACGAGGCGCCGGAGAGCCCGCAGGCGCAAAAACTGTTCGATGACGAACGCCTCGACCCACAGGCCCCCAGGGAAGTGGTGGCCGGTGGTGGCGATATCCATCGCTTCCCGCGCGGCCCGAACCCCGGCACCTTCCTCCATGGCTTGCTCGAATGGGCGGGAGGCGAGGGTTTTGATGCGGCACCGCAAGAGGTAATCGACGCCATTGCCCGTCGCTGTAACCGTCGAGGCTGGGAGGGCTGGATCAGCACCTTGAGTGACTGGCTGCAGCATCTGCTCAAGTCGCCGTTGCAACTGGGCAGCGGTCAGGCACCGGTGATATTCGGCCAGTTGACGCAGTATCAGGTCGAGATGGAGTTCTGGTTCGCCAGCCATAAGGTCGATGTGCTCAAGCTCGATGCGCTGGTGTGCCAATACACCCATAACGGCGTGGCCCGGGTGGCCGCGGAACCGGTGTTGCTCAACGGCATGTTCAAGGGTTTCATCGACCTGACGTTCGAACATGACGGCCGCTATTACGTGGCCGATTACAAATCCAACTGGCTTGGCGTCGATGATGCGGCCTACACCGCGCAGGCCATGGAACAATCGATTCTCGACAACCGTTATGACTTGCAATACGTGTTGTACCTGTTGGCCCTGCACCGCCAGCTCAAGGCGCGGCTCGCCGATTACGACTACGACCGGCATGTCGGCGGTGCGTTGTACCTGTTTTTGCGCGGTACGCGTGCGGCCAGCCAGGGTGTGTTTTTCGCCCGGCCGCCAAGAGAGCTGATCGAGCGTCTGGACAGACTGTTCCAGGGCAAGCCAGAGCCCAAGGCCGAGCCCGCCTGGGAACAGGGAGTACTGTTATGAATCGCACATTCGCCGATTTGTTGCCCACATCGCTGGCAGCCGAAAGCCTGGCCGATCTGGCGCCGCTGAGTCGTGCCGACGACTTGCTGTTGTTGCTCACGCGCTGGGTCGAGCGTGGCTGGTTGCGCGCGCTGGACAAAGCCTTTGTGGCGTTTCTGCATGAACTGGCTCCGGAGGATGATCCGTTGGTGTTACTGGCGGCCGCGCTGACCAGTCACCAATTGGGCCATGGGCATGTCTGTCTCGACCTGTTCGAGACGCTGAAAGAACCGGACTTCGCCCTGTCGTTACCACCCGAAGGTGACGTGCAAGGCGGCGCGATGCTGTTGCCCTCGCAATTGCTGGGATCGCTGGACGGTGCTCACTGGTGCAAGGTGCTGGCCGCCAGCAACCTGGTCGCGCTGGCCGTTGACAGCCGTGACAACGTGCGCGACCGACCTTTGGTTTTATCGGGCAAACGCTTGTACCTGCGCCGCTATTGGGCCTACGAGCGGCGGATTGACCTTTCACTGCGCGAGCGTTTGACGGAACACGAGTCCACGCCGAACGACTTGCTCCAGCGCCTCACCGGGCTGTTTGGTCCTGCCCGGTCCGGTGACGTAATCGACTGGCAGAAGCTCGCGTGCGCACTGGCGACCCGCAGCGCCTTCAGCATCGTGACGGGGGGGCCGGGAACCGGCAAGACCACCACCGTCGTGCGCTTGCTGGCGTTGCTCCAGGCGCCGGCAGTCGAGGCCGGCATGCCCCTGCGCATTCGTCTCGCCGCGCCGACCGGCAAGGCCGCGGCGCGTCTGACAGAATCCATCAGCCAGCAAGTCCGGACCTTGAAGGTCACCCAAGACATACGAGACAAGATCCCCTCCGACGTCACCACCGTTCACCGCCTGCTCGGCAGCCGCCCCGGGACTCGTCATTTCCGGCATCACGCGGGCAATCGTCTGCCGCTGGATGTGTTGGTGGTAGACGAGGCCTCGATGATCGACCTGGAAATGATGGCCAACCTGCTCGACGCCTTGCCGGCCCATGCGCGCCTCGTGCTGTTGGGTGACAAGGATCAACTGGCTTCGGTAGAGGCCGGTGCGGTATTGGGGGATCTGTGTCGCGACGCGGAGGCTGGCTGGTACAGCCCGCAGACGCGCCAGTGGCTGGAAGCCGTCAGTGGCGAAAACCTGCAGGCCAGCGGCTTGCAGGAGGACACGCAGGGCACTCATCCATTGGCCCAACAGGTTGTGATGCTGCGCCATTCCCGGCGATTCGGTGAGGGCAGCGGCATTGGCCAACTGGCTCGCTGGGTCAACCAGCAGCAACCCGAAGAAGCCCGAAAGTTGTTGTCGGCGCGCAGCCATGACGATGTGTATTGCCTGGCCCTCAAGGGGGAGCAGGACCGGGCCCTGGAACGCTTGCTTCTCGACGGCCACGGTGAGGGGCCGCAGGGTTATCGACATTACCTGAGCGTGCTGCGCAATCAGCGGCCGCCACTGGACAGCCCGCTGGATGATTCGCGCTGGATTGATTGGGCTCGGAATGTGTTGCAGGCCTTCGACGCATTCCAGTTGTTATGTGCCGTGCGCAAGGGGCCGTGGGGTGTTGAAGGCTTGAACCAACGGGTGACGGACGCGTTGCTGAGGGCCCGTCTGATCGACAGCGACCAGCAATGGTACGAAGGTCGCCCCGTCCTGATGACCCGCAACGATTACGGGCTGGGTTTGATGAACGGCGATATCGGCATTGCCCTCAAGCTCCCGGAACAGGAAGGCCACGGAAAACAGGTTTTGCGCGTGGCATTCCCACGCAATGATGGCCAGGGTGGCGTGCGATTTGTCCTGCCC
>NZ_JBFUIC010000204.1:0-8410 GCF_056402075.1 Pseudomonas sp. P4_C3 | reverse complement strand
GCTCAGTGCGTGAGTGGGAAAGCTCGATTACAACGTTCTTGGCTCTGCGAAATGCTCAGCTTAGGCGCTATGTCTGGAATGCGAAGGGAGAGGATGTTTTGAATAAAATACAACGCGCCCGTGAGGCACTGGCTTCACCGATCAATAGGGATCTTATTTCTGAGGCGGCACACTAGAGTTTTGAGGGTTTTTCAATGGAAAAGTTAGCTTCTTTTTAGTGCGCAGTTAGGAAGTTGTGTTGTGTGGTAGCTATGAAGATTGGTTTTATAATTTACACCCCCTCGTAATGCGTTGAACAATATCAATTGTTTTACCCATTATGCATATCTGATATGCGTTGACAGTCCTCGATTTGATATGGAGCTTTATGCAGGCGTTACTGGCTTTTTTCTTGGCCCGTAAAGTGGTGCGATACTTCTATTCATACATAAAGGACTGTTTATGAGAGCGGTACATATGTTGGGCGTAGGGCATATGGGTGGGGCCATTCTTTACGGTCTTCGTCAGCAGATGAAGGGTACCGACAGTCTTCGTGTTGTCGAGGTTGATGCCGAGCGTAGCGCCACATATTCCACTGATGGTTTCCGGGTCAGTACCCGCCTCGAAAGACTTGAGGACGACGACATTGTTGTTCTGGCTGTCCCTCCACAGCAGTTCGAACAGGCATTGGTGCAAAACGAGCTGCTCAAACGACATCGCGGCCCGGTCATCTCGGTCATGGCCGGCATCACTTTGCATACGCTGACCCGTGAGTTGGGGCATTGCAACGTCGTGCGTTCGATTCCCAATACACCGTCACAGGTGGGTGAAGGCGTGACGCTGTATTGCGCCCCGACGCAGGCCCGTCCCGAACTGACAGCTGCTGCACAGCAGGTGTTCGGTGCAATCGGCTTGGTCATTCGTGTTGAGGACGAAGCGCAGATTGATTCAGGCACGGCCCTGGCAGGCGGCGGTCCAGCGCTGGTCGCCTTTTTTGTCGACGCCTTGCAGGAATATGCTCATGAGGAATGTTTCGATGCCCGTCAGGCTGAACTGATCGCAACTCAGCTACTGCACGGCACTGCCCGGTTGATACGCGAAACGGGCAAGCCCGCCTGGCAAGTCTGCAAGGACGTACAAACCAAAGGCGGTACGACGGAGCGTGCTATCGACACGTTTGTTGATGCGGATATCAAGGGCACCGTCAAAGCGGCGTTACGGGCTGCGGCGCGTCGCTCGGTAGAACTCGGAAAGTAATGAGAAAAGGATAGCTTGATGAGTGCCCAGGTAAATTTGCAATCAGCCTCCCCAAACATCGATTCTCCGCCGGCGGAGGACGTCAGTTATTCGCTCTATTTTGGTTTGGGTCAGCGCCTCACGCTGGTGGATCACCCTGAAGTGTTCAAAGTCAGCGCGGCCGGCAAGGCCTTTGGTTCATTACTGACAAGGCGTTTCGGAAGGCAATACGCCGATGCTCGCTTTCTCGATATAGGAACGGGCAGTGGCGTGCATTCGCTGCTCTTGCGCCGCCTGGGTATGAAGTCAGTCACGGCCACGGACATTTCACCCCAGGCGATTGAGGTGGCGAGGATCAATGAGGTTGCCAATCTTGGCGCGGGCGATGTCCGATTTATCCACAGTGACCTGTTCGATGGCCTGGACCCCACCAACGACGCCTTTGATGTGATTCTGTTCAACCCTCCTGGCTGGCAGACCCCTTCGGCGGCGTTTCTACAGGCCCTGCAACGTACCGAGTCGGCTCAGGGGCTGTCCATTGAGGCGATGTTTTATGGCGATCGCACGCTCAAACGCTTTTTTGATGAAGTGCCTTTATTTCTCAAGCCAGGCGCAAAACTCATTATTGGCCTGAACTCGCTGGTGGGTATTCCTGCCGTGATGCACGCCTTGTGTCAAAAACACGAGGCCGATTACCACATTGACTGGTGCCTTTTGGAGCGACATGAGTTTCCGCTGATGCTGTACACGCAGCAGTGGCGACAACTTCAAGGATTGATCCACGAGGAAATCGTCGATTGGACACGCCAAGGCGCCGCGTATTGTCGCTTTAACGAGCAGGGCGACATCATTTGGTCCTATGAAATTCTGGAGCTGACATTCAGCAGAAGGTCAATCGATGGCAACGGGCAATAAACGTTTACCTTTTCTGACCGGGATGCTCGCTGCCGGACTGTCCAACTTGTTTCTGGGACTGTCGTCGCTTTATTGGAGGGTATTCCATGACATGAATGCTGTTGCTCTGGTGGGTTACAGAGTGGTGCTTTCGCTAGCGACCGTCACATTGATCCTGTGTGTGAAGCGAGATCTGCTCGCGCTGTTTCATCGACTGAAACTGCGTCAAGTAGTGCTTCATGGCTGTGCTGCGGTACTGGTGGCGACCAATTGGGGGGCCTTCATCTGGGCTTCGATTCACGGTCGGGTGCTGGAAAGCGGGTTGGGATACCTGATCGCTCCCTTGTTGAGTATCGCAGTGGGGTTGCTGATCTATCGGGAACGGCTCAGCTCCCTGAAAGCGGTTGCGTTGGGCATCGTTTGCTTAAGTGTCTTTTTCCTGGTCACAGGCAGCGGCGATCTGGATGCCCGAGTCTATGTCGTCATCGGCGTGACATGGGGGCTGTACACCTGGCTGAAAAAACTCACGTCATTGAGCCCGCTCAACGGGTTGTTTGTGGAGTCCTTGCTGCTCGCCTGCGCGCTGTGCCCGCTGCTGTTTCTGTTCGATGAGTTCATACCCTTGCCCGTCAGCTTCGGCGGGTATGAACGGGCGCTGCTGATTGGCTGCGGGCTGGTGTCGATCATTCCGCTGGCGTTGTTTTCGTTTGCTGCCGGGCGCTTGCCCATCTCGGCCATGGGGCTGTTGCAGTTCATCCTGCCATTGACCCAGTTCATTGTGGCAGTCGAGATCTACGGGCAATCAGCCTCGACTTACACGTTGCTGGCTTTTGCGGCAATTACGTTCGGCATGATACTGGTCATCTTTGAACCTGTATTGAAAGGCTTCCCTGGATCAAATGGAGTTGAAGAAAGTGGGTCGAAAATATAGCGCTGTTGTCATCGGGCTGGGCATTGTCGGGAGCACCACGTTGTGGCGTCTGTCGACTCGCCAGTCCAACATTCTGGGTATCGATGCTGGAGCGCCGATCAATCGACTGGGTTCATCCTATGGTGGCTCCCGAATTTTCCGGCAAGCGTATTGGGAGGGCACGCAATACCTTCCTTTGCTTTCCCAAGCCAATGATCTTTGGCACGAACTGGAGGCGTCCAGTGATCATCCTTTGCTGTGGCGTAGCGGTGGCCTCTTCATCGGGCCGCAGAGTTCAGGCGTGGTACCCAAGAGTGCCGCCACGGCACGGGCAGGCGGGATTGACCATCAGCACTGAATGCACAAGAGATTACGCAGATGTTTCCGGCCTTTCGGGTGCTGCCAGACATGGAAGGTATTGTCGAGGAAGGCGCTTACACGATTGCAGCCGACGCCAGCAGGCTGCACATGCTCAATCATCTGCATCATCAGTGCTCTTACTAGGCTCTCTGACACACAATGCTAGCAGGCTCAATCCTTATCACCTATCAATCGACAACGGCGCTTGAATTCGTCCACTTGGGGTCAATTTCCGTCAGTCGTGACAAGCAGAGATCGGCCAGGAGCGGGCATTCGATTTCGCTATTCATCAATCTCCCGAGCGTGCGAAATTACCAGCCCTTCAATTTCTCTCAAAGGCAGGCTCATGACCTCCACCCTGGCAGTCTCGGATATTTTAGGTCCATGGAGTGGGGATGCCCCCACAGGACTCATTCAGCGTTGCAGGGAGGCATGGGATACACCTCTAGAGAGTTTGAATGATCTTATGGTCGCTACTTTTTTGAATCAGAACATCGCGACCAAACACCTGCTCATCGAGGCGAAGCGCCGCATGAAAGACCAGGAACGAGATGAAACCGAGTACTTCGACGGCCAGCTTCTCGAAGCTATCGAGCGCTTGCAATCCGGGGAGTAATTCATCCCGACGGTTTGTTGCGTTCGACACGGACTATCTATATTGGATCGCTTTCTGTCTCACGCGACTGGCAGAGAACGGCCAAGAGTGGACTGTGACCCCGCCCCTTCGGACGACTGCTTCAGATAGACTAGAGGCACCCCGCCTGCCTCGAAAGTCACCACTAATTGGCGGAGTGAGAGAATTGGCCATGCTTACTGATGTCTTCTTTCGCAGGTACGCGAATCGCCCAATGTTCGAAAGCGTCGGACAAAAGGAATCTGCACTCTTAGTGCAGACGTACAGAATCGTCAACGAGCAGATTTGGAATTACTACGGGTACAGCCAGAAGGTCGACGAGAGCGTTAAGACAATTTGGACTGATATTCACGACCGGCTGGCAATGGAGATGGGGGTCAAGGAACTGTCGCCGAAGTATTACTCCTATCCGACTGAGTATATGGGCAAGCCTTACACGAACTCGGGTATGAACAACATGAACTTTGTGGTCGAGAGGTGGCTCAACCTCAAATTTGCTGATGGTATGGACCCCGACATATTCGTCAAGCGTCGCCTAAGCTTCGTGGAATTAGCTTTTCGCAAGCGAGAGGAGCAAGTAGCTCAAGCGAATTCTGATTTTCCGCTGCTGCTGGCCAAGGCCGAATTCCAAGATAAGATGCCCCGGAGATCCATGACAGTTCCTGGCTCGCAGTCCAACAGCGTTCGGGCCTTCAATGAGGGTTTGAACAGGACATTCTCAGCAAATGTGAACGAGCTGAACGAGCGCCTAAAGCAAGCTGGTATGCCACTGCATTATCACAATGGGTACTTGCAGATTACTAAGGACGAGCAGCTTCAAGAACAAGTCGAGCAGCCATTCTGGCTATTGGTGAATGACGCTCAATGGAAGAACGTCAGCATTGACATGGCCGAGGCGATTGATCGCAGAGACACCGGCGGCCGAGATCCATCGTTCTATGCCGCCAAGGCACTGGAAAGCACGATCAAGATCATTTGCGAACTCAAAAAGTGGGCTACCGGTAATGAGAGAGGTGTGGCCGACTTCCTGAATCATCTTGAGAACAAGGCGAATGGCCCATTCATCGAAAGCTGGGAACGGCAATCAATGCAGCGATTTTACAGCGACGTGCGGAACGACTTGGGACATGGACCCGGTTCCAAAGACATGCCCAGCTTCACTTCTCAGCAGATAGATCAAACGATCGAGTTCTGCATGTCATGGGTCAAGAGCTTGATCACGCGGCTATAGCTACCTATGAACGTTACAGACATGAGCGGCTGAAATATGCTCGATACCGGTACTGCCATAGGCGGCAGTACCCTTGTCTCGTAGCGGTCATTTGGGAGTGATCAGCCGAACGGCTGCAACGGGTCGTTCTCTGCCGGTCATGGCCACGAAGCATGCTGGTCAAATCCGATGCAAATGACTGGTCAAGTCGAATGCAAATGGGGGGGGCAAGTCTGTGAATCTACCTAACTTTGACGGTGCCGCGCGGGTGCTGGATTTCAACGCAGATATTCGATGATGCTGCGTGCGAATTTGCTACGGCCAGCTGCATGGGTAACGGAATGAATGCAGGTTGCAGCGCTGTGCTTTTCTGCGCTTGCACCCGAATCCATTTGTGTACGGGGTTCGCGTTGAGGCTATGGCTGAGTGCGATGCTGGCAATCGAAGCGCCGGGTCGGGCACACGCTTGAATGACCTGGGCCTTGAAGGACTTGGAGTAGGAACGGCGTTGTGGCTGCATGAAAATACCCGCTTAAAAGGCTATAACTGGTGCCCACTTGAATTTAAGTGCACACCATGTCCTGGCCTTGCGGGGCTGGGTAGATGGCTTGGCCGGACGGATACCTTGCGACGATCCTCCAGCGCGCCCGATGCGCCAACCGCAAACAGCCCGGTTTAGCGTCATCCTTCGACGGTCATGCGCATGGCCAAGCCCGCGAGGACCGTCCCCATCAGCCAGCGTTGCACGGTCTGCCACACGGGCCTGCTGGCGAGGAATGTCGCAATGGAGCCAGCCATGATGGCAATCAGGGCGTTGACGCTCACGCTAATGACGATCTGCGTAAAGCCAAGCACGATGGATTGCGCCAGCACGCTGCCGTGGCCGGCGGGGTCGATGAACTGGGGCAGCAGCGACAAATACATGACCGCGACTTTGGGATTCAGCAGGTTGGTGACAAACCCCATCATAAACAGCTTGCGCGGGTTGTCCTTGGGCAGCTCGCGCACCTGGAACGGAGAACGGCCGCCGGGCTTGACCGCTTGCCAGGCCAGGTAGAGCAGATAGAGCGCGCCGCCGAGTCGCAGGGCGTCATACGCATAGGGAACCGCCAGGACCAGGGCTGTGATGCCCAGTGCGGCGCAAAACATATAAACGACGAAACCCAACGCCACGCCACCCAGGGAAATCAGTCCGGCCATTCGCCCCTGGCAGATCGATCGCGAGATGAGATAGATCATGTTCGGGCCGGGAGTCAGCACCATGCCGAGTGAAATCAGGCCGTAGGCAAGCAGGTTGGACAGTTCGGGCATGGCGTAACTCCTGAAGGAAGAGATAACGAATTGGAAGCTCCGCTAAATCTGTATAAAACGGCTTTCGCGATCGCTGAGGTATGCACCTGGATGGTGCGGACGATAGTAGGGCGGCCAAAGGGAGAACGTTAGATACAGATTGACTGACAAAACGTCATACAGCCGTCGCAGCACTTGATGTCGGTGGCTCGCGCCAACCGGGCGATGGCCGCCGCGCACGGCCGTGGTCCGGTTCACGCGGGACAACCGGTTTTGCGCGGTGGCGATGGCGAGCTCACCGGCAGGGTGCCAGCGGCCGTCTGGCGACCCACCTTGAACCATGCGGCGTACAACGCCGGGACGAAGAAAATCGTCAGCAGCGTCGCCACGGTAAGGCCGCCCATGATCGCAATTGCCATCGGCCCCCAGAACACACTACGCGTTAGCGGGATCATTGCGAGCACAGTGCGATCGGCAGCCCCGACGCCTATTCGGGCGAGGTGCCGGTCGCCTACGTTCAACTACGCCCCGGGTACACCTGCAACGCTGAAGAACTTGAGTCGTTCGCTCAACTCAACATCAGCGAGCGGGCTGCRGTTCCCAAGCGCATTGAAATCCTCGAAACGCTGCCACTGACTGCCGTGGGCAAGATATTCAAGCCCGCCTTGCAGCAGCGCGAGATTGCCAGGGTAGTCCAGCTGGAAGTGGAGCACCTGTGTCTGCGGGAGATTGCGGTGGACGTGGTACAGGACGGTCGTCGCGGGCTAGTCGCATGCATACGGGCTGGGGCCGATGAGGAGAACCTGGCCCGCCTTCTGGGTCGCTACAGCTTTCAAGTGGAGTGGCTTGAATGAGCGCGAATTTGCCACCGTAAGCCCGGCAAACATGCCTTGGTGCTGTTCCGCCAGGGCCTTTACACAACTTCAGTCAACTTCAACTGGCACTGACAAGTGCACAGGAAGGCGAAGCCTTGCCTGCGTGCAATCAAAAAAATAATAAAGAGGTGGAAAATGAAACTGAATAGCCGTGTGATTCCTTATTTCTCCGCTCCGCGAGCAAGTGCTGCCTGGATTAAGTTTACCGGCGCCATCGCAATACTCACCGCCTCAACAACCGCGGGCGCCAATGGCATTGCCCTTAATGAACAGAGTGCAAGCAGTGCGGGAACGGCGTATGCGGGAAGGTCGTCTTCGGCGCTGGACGCCAGTACCATCTTTGGAAATCCCGCGGGCTTGACCAAGTTGAAGCGTAGTGAGATTTCCGGCGGAGCCGCGGTCGTCTCGGTGAGCGACGACATCAGTGATGCGCAGAGCAGTGCCTCAGGAACGAATAAAGGGGACTCGGTACCTTTGGGGGTCGTGCCCTTCGCCTATATGTCGACGCCGCTTGACGATCGTTTTTCGATAGGTCTGGGTCTTTATGCTCCGAGTGGCCTGATCAATGACTACGAGAGCAGTTTTCAGGGTCGCTACCATGGTTCCTATAGCACGACCAAGGAAATAACCCTGCAGCCCACCATTGCCTATCGGATCAATGATTACGTGTCCATTGGTGGCGGACCGACCATAAACCATTTCAATGCCAAGCTTCAGAACTACCTGGCCACCGGCGCCCTGAACAACGGCGAGGACACACGGGTCACCATCAAAGGCGATGACACGGCATTTGGATACAACATCGGCGTCTTGTTTGATTTGAGTGATGCGACCCGTTGGGGGATTAACTATCACTCGAAGGTGAGCTATGAACTCAAAGGGCATACTGAGGTTTCCGGCTCCCCGAGCGTTATCCCGCTGGACGGAAACTATGACAACAAGATAGACATCACTATGCCCGAATCCGTGGACACGTCCATCACCCATCATTTCAATAGTCGCTGGACGGGATACCTGGGGAC
>NZ_JBFUIC010000203.1:0-8441 GCF_056402075.1 Pseudomonas sp. P4_C3 | reverse complement strand
CCTACATCCCGCTGCAGAACCTGTACGACGGTCAGCCGCGTTTTGACCTGTACGACTCGTTCCTGTCCGAAGAAGCGGTACTGGCGTTCGAGTACGGTTACTCGACCACCACGCCGAATGCCCTGGTTATCTGGGAAGCCCAGTTCGGCGACTTCGCCAACGGCGCCCAGGTCGTTATCGACCAGTTCATCACCAGTGGCGAGCACAAGTGGGGCCGTCTGTGCGGTCTGACCATGCTGCTGCCGCACGGTTATGAAGGCCAGGGTCCGGAGCACTCCTCGGCTCGTCTGGAGCGTTACCTGCAGCTGTGCGCCGAGCACAACATTCAGGTGTGCATGCCGACGACGCCGGCTCAGATCTACCACTTGCTGCGCCGTCAGGTGATTCGCCCGCTGCGCAAACCATTGGTAGTCCTGACTCCGAAGTCGCTGCTGCGCCACAAGCTGGCCATCTCGACGCTGGAAGATCTGGCCGAAGGTTCGTTCCAGACCGTTATCCCGGAAATCGATGCCCAAGACCCGAAAAAGGTCGAGCGCATTGTTCTGTGTAGCGGCAAGGTCTACTACGACCTGCTGGAAAAACGCCGTGCCGAAGGTCGTGACGACATCGCCGTCGTGCGTATCGAGCAGCTGTACCCATTCCCTGAGGACGACTTGAATGAAGTCCTGGCTCCTTATACCAACCTCAAACATATCGTTTGGTGTCAGGAAGAGCCGATGAACCAGGGTGCCTGGTACTGCAGCCAACACCACTTGCGTCGCAGCGTCGGCAACCTCAACAAGTCTCTCGTACTCGAGTACGCGGGCCGTGAGGCTTCTGCTGCACCTGCATGCGGTTACGCATCGATGCACGCCGAGCAGCAGGAACAACTGCTGCAAGACGCCTTTACTGTTTAACGCCTTCGCGCACCTGAAACCGAATTTAAGGAACCACAGATAATGGCTATCGAGATCAAAGCCCCCACTTTCCCGGAATCGGTTGCCGATGGCACCGTTGCCACCTGGCACAAACAACCGGGCGACGCGGTCAAGCGCGACGAACTGATCGTCGACATCGAAACCGACAAAGTCGTGCTGGAAGTGCTGGCTACCGCTGACGGCGTGCTGGGCGCTATCGTCAAGAACGAAGGCGATACCGTTCTGTCTGACGAAGTGCTGGGCTCCATCCAGGCTGGCGGTGCTGCTGCTCCAGCTGCTGCCGCTGCTCCGGCTGCTGCCCAGGCTGCTGCTCCAGCTGCCGAAGGCGAAGACGATCCTGTTGCTGCTCCAGCTGCCCGCAAACTGGCTGAAGAGAACGGCATCAACATCGCTTCCGTTGCCGGCACCGGCAAAGGCGGTCGCGTGACCAAGGAAGACGTGGTTGCAGCCGTTGCTGCCAAGAAAGCCGCTCCGGCTGCCGCGCCTGCCAAGGCTGCTGCACCTGCCGCTGCTGCTCCGGTGTTCGCTGCTGGCGAGCGCATCGAAAAGCGCGTACCGATGACCCGTGTGCGGGCCACCGTTGCCAAGCGCCTGGTTGAAGCTCAGTCGAACATGGCGATGCTGACCACGTTCAACGAAGTCGACATGACCGAAGTCATGGCGTTGCGTTCGAAGTACAAGGATCTGTTCGAGAAGTCCCACAACGGCGTACGCCTGGGCTTCATGTCGTTCTTCGTGAAAGCAGCTACCGAAGCGCTGAAGCGCTTCCCGGCTGTCAACGCGTCGATCGACGGCGGCGACATCGTTTACCACGGCTACGCTGACGTCGGCGTTGCAGTTTCCAGCGATCGCGGCCTGGTTGTACCGGTTCTGCGTAACGCCGAACTGATGAGCCTGGCTGAAATCGAAGGCGGCATCGCCACCTTCGGCAAGAAAGCCCGCGACGGCAAACTGTCGATGGACGAAATGACCGGTGGTACTTTCACCATCACCAACGGTGGTACTTTCGGTTCGATGATGTCGACTCCGATCGTCAACCCGCCACAAGCCGCCATTCTGGGCATGCACAACATCATCCAGCGTCCTATGGCCATCAACGGTCAGGTCGTTATCCGTCCGATGATGTACCTGGCACTGTCCTACGATCACCGTCTGATCGATGGCAAAGAAGCTGTGACCTTCCTGGTGACCATCAAGAACCTGCTGGAAGATCCGGCTCGTCTGTTGCTGGATATCTGATCGAAGCAGCCATGAGCTGCAAGTCGAGCTGTCGGAAAACCCGCAGCCTGGCTTGCCGCTCGCGGCTTGAAGCTTTTCGCTAAAGAGGATTTTTTGAATGTCGCAGAAATTTGACGTAGTAGTGATCGGTGCGGGCCCTGGCGGTTACGTGGCTGCCATCAAGGCCGCGCAGCTTGGTCTTTCGACGGCCTGCATCGAGAAGTACACCGACAAGGAAGGCAAACTGGCTCTGGGCGGTACTTGCCTGAACGTCGGCTGCATTCCATCCAAGGCCCTGCTGGACAGCTCCTGGAAGTACAAGGAAGCCAAAGAAGGCTTCGCGATCCACGGTATCAACCACGCTGGCGTGACCATGGACGTGCCAGCAATGGTCGGCCGCAAGGCCACCATCGTCAAAGGCCTGACTTCCGGTGTCGCCACCCTGTTCAAAGCCAACGGTGTGACATCCATTGAAGGTCACGGCAAGCTGCTGGCCGGCAAGCAAGTTGAAGTCACCAAGCCGGACGGCTCGGTAGAAATCATCCAGGCCGAGAACGTGATCCTGGCTCCAGGCTCGCGTCCGATCGACATTCCGCCGGCTCCGGTCGACCAGAATGTGATCGTCGATTCGACTGGCGCCCTGGAATTCCAAACCGTTCCAAAACGTCTGGGCGTGATCGGCGCTGGCGTGATCGGTCTGGAACTGGGTTCGGTCTGGTCGCGTCTGGGTGCAGAAGTGACTGTCCTGGAAGCCCTGGACACCTTCCTGATGGCCGCTGACGCCGCCGTTTCCAAGGAAGCGCTGAAAACCCTGACCAAACAGGGTCTGGACATCAAGCTGGGCGCTCGCGTCACCGGTTCCAAAGTGAACGGCGACGAAGTCGTGGTGAACTACACCGATTCCAACGGCGAACAGAACATCACTTTCGACAAGCTGATCGTAGCCGTTGGTCGCCGTCCGGTGACCACTGATCTGCTGGCTGCCGACTGCGGCGTGACCCTGGACGAGCGCGGTTTCGTGCACGTTGACGATCACTGCGCCACCACCGTACCGGGCGTTTACGCCATCGGCGACGTGGTTCGCGGCATGATGCTGGCGCACAAGGCCTCGGAAGAGGGCATCATGGTTGTCGAGCGCATCAAGGGCCACAAAGCCCAGATGAACTATGACCTGATCCCTTCGGTTATTTATACTCACCCGGAAATCGCGTGGGTTGGTAAAACCGAGCAGGCCTTGAAAGCTGAAGGCGTTGAAGTTAACGTCGGTACCTTCCCGTTCGCAGCCTCTGGCCGTGCCATGGCTGCCAACGACACCGGTGGTTTCGTCAAGGTCATCGCAGATGCCAAGACAGACCGCGTACTGGGCGTCCACGTGATTGGCCCAAGCGCTGCAGAACTGGTTCAGCAGGGCGCGATCGGTATGGAATTCGGCACCAGCGCTGAAGACCTGGGCATGATGGTTTTCTCCCATCCGACCCTGTCTGAAGCCTTGCACGAAGCTGCTTTGGCAGTGAATGGCGGCGCCATCCACATCGCCAACCGCAAGAAGCGTTAATAGATAATAAGAAACCACGGCGGTTTGGCCCGTCGTGAGCCTTGCATGCAAGACTCACCGCGGAATATCCGCTGGACGCAGTCTTGCATAGCTGCACCGGGTATCCGGAAAGGCTATGCAAGCAGCAGTCACAGGTGGTGCGGCACTTGAATGAGTGCAGCACCGAATGCGCAGTACCTAACGAAGACGGTAATAAGCATGAATCTTCACGAGTATCAGGGTAAGCAGCTGTTCGCTGAGTACGGCCTGCCAGTTTCCACCGGTTACGCGGTAGACACCCCGGAAGCAGCAGCAGAAGCTTGCGACAAAATCGGCGGCAGCGAGTGGGTTGTCAAAGCCCAGGTCCACGCCGGTGGTCGCGGTAAAGCGGGCGGCGTTAAGCTGGTTCGCAGCAAAGAAGACGCCAAAGCATTCGCTCAACAGTGGTTGGGCAAGCGTCTGGTGACTTACCAGACTGATGCCAATGGTCAGCCAGTCACCAAGATCCTGGTTGAATCGTGCACTGATATCGCTAAAGAGCTGTACCTGGGCGCTGTCGTTGACCGTTCGAGCCGTCGCATCGTGTTCATGGCTTCCACCGAAGGTGGCGTGGACATCGAGAAAATCGCTCACGACACCCCTGAGAAAATCCTCAAGGCCACTATCGATCCACTGGTTGGCGCTCAGCCATTCCAGGGTCGCGAGCTGGCATTCCAGCTGGGTCTGGAAGGCAAGCAAGTTGCTCAGTTCGCCAAGATCTTCGTAGGTCTGGCCAAGCTGTTCAAGGATCACGACCTGGCTCTGCTGGAAGTGAACCCGCTGGTGATCAAGGCTGACGGCGATCTGCATTGCCTCGACGCCAAGATCAACATCGACGCCAACGCCATGTACCGTCAGCCTAAGCTGAAGACTTTCCACGATCCGTCGCAAGACGATCCGCGCGAAGCGCACGCTGCCAAGTTCGAACTGAACTACGTAGCGCTGGAAGGCAACATCGGTTGCATGGTCAACGGTGCTGGCCTGGCCATGGGTACCATGGACATCGTCAACCTGCATGGCGGCAAACCAGCCAACTTCCTCGACGTGGGCGGCGGTGCTACCAAGGAACGCGTTACCGAAGCGTTCAAGATCATCCTGTCCGACACTAACGTCGCTGCAGTACTGGTCAACATCTTCGGCGGCATCGTTCGTTGCGACATGATTGCCGAAGGCATCATCGGCGCTGTGAAAGAAGTCGGCGTGAAAATCCCGGTTGTTGTTCGCCTTGAAGGCAACAACGCTGAGCTGGGCGCTAAAGTACTGGCAGAAAGCGGTTTGAACATCATCGCTGCTACCAGCCTGACCGACGCTGCTCAACAAGTTGTCAAAGCTGCGGAGGGCAAATAATGAGCGTCCTGATCAATAAAGACACCAAAGTTATCTGCCAGGGTATTACCGGTTCGCAAGGTAGTTTCCACACCCAGCAAGCCATCGAATACGGCACCAAGATGGTTGGCGGCGTAACTCCAGGCAAAGGCGGCACCGAGCACCTGGGCCTGCCAGTGTTCAACACCGTGAAAGACGCTGTAGCTGCCACTGGCGCCACCGCCAGCGTGATCTACGTTCCGGCTCCTTTCTGCAAGGACTCGATCCTGGAAGCTGCCTTCGGCGGCATCAAACTGATCGTGTGCATCACCGAAGGCATTCCTACCCTGGACATGCTGGACGCTAAAGTTAAGTGCGACGAGCTGGGCGTAGTCCTGATCGGTCCTAACTGCCCAGGCGTGATCACTCCAGGCGAATGCAAGATCGGCATCATGCCAGGTCACATTCACTTGCCAGGCAAGGTCGGTATCGTTTCCCGTTCCGGCACCCTGACCTACGAAGCTGTGAAGCAGACTACTGACGCCGGTTTCGGTCAGTCGACTTGCGTCGGCATCGGTGGTGACCCGATCCCGGGTTCGAACTTCATCGACATCCTGAAGCTGTTCCAGGAAGACCCGAAGACCGAAGCGATCGTGATGATCGGTGAGATCGGCGGTTCGGCTGAAGAAGAAGCGGCTGCCTACATCAAGGCACACGTGACCAAGCCGGTTGTTTCCTACATCGCTGGTGTGACTGCTCCTCCGGGCAAGCGCATGGGCCATGCTGGCGCAATCATCTCTGGCGGCAAAGGCACTGCAGACGAGAAATTCGCTGCTCTGCAAGACGCAGGCGTTAAAACCGTGCGTTCGCTGGCAGACATCGGCAAGGCCCTGGCCGAGCTGACTGGTTGGGCTGTCAAGTAAGCCTCGCGCTTGGCTGACGCTTCACCAGACAAAGGCCACCTTCGGGTGGCCTTTGTCATTTCCGGGATTTATGTGTTGTTTGGCAGGGCCCCATCGTCGGAACGCCGCCCGGAGCAAGCTCGCTCCCACAGTTGACCGCATTCCAATGTGGGAGCGAGCTTGCTCGCGATGACGGACTTACAGGCCCCACCCATTTACATGCAGAAACGCGACATAGAAGTGTCGTAGATCGGAATGTTCGCCCTCTAACAGTGCGTTTCTGGTCCAAATTCGTTAGTCTACGCGCCATTTTTGCGTCTGCGGCCCACAAGGCAGCAACGCGCTAAAAGGGTTGGTCTTATACGGACCGACAGCATTTCCCTCACCCATAGGGAAATCCCTCTCTAAATTCCGATTCAGTAGTGTGGTATTTCCTTAATGAAAGTGTTGAAAGGCCAGGACATCCTGGCACTTGGTTTTATGACGTTTGCCCTGTTCGTCGGGGCTGGCAACATCATCTTCCCGCCTATCGTCGGTTTGCAGTCCGGTCCCAATGTCTGGATGGCGGCGCTGGGCTTTCTGGTCACCGCGGTTGGTCTGCCGGTGATCACCGTTGTGGCGCTGGCCAAGGTCGGCGGTGCAATGGATGCCTTGAGCAGCCCGATCGGTAAAGTCGCCGGTGGCCTGCTGGCGGCTGCGTGCTACCTCGCTGTTGGCCCGCTGTTCGCGACGCCACGTACCGCCACGGTATCGTTCGAAGTGGGCCTGGCGCCGCTGACCGGCGAGAGCCCGCTGGCGTTGTTCCTCTACAGCTCGGTTTACTTCCTGCTGGTGTTCTTCATTTCGCTGTACCCGGGCCGTCTGTTGGATACCGTAGGGCGCTTTCTCGCGCCGCTGAAGATCATCGCCCTGGCCGTGCTGGGCATTGCAGCATTCGCCTTGCCGGCCGGTGACATTGGCCAAGCCACGCCTGAATACGTGGCGGCGCCGTTTTCCCAAGGCTTCATCAATGGTTACCTGACCATGGATACCCTGGGCGCCCTGGTGTTCGGCATCGTCATCGTCAATGCCATCCGCTCCCGCGGCGTCGAGTCGCCTGCACTGATCACCCGTTACGCGATCATTGCCGGTCTGATTGCCGGTGTGGGTCTGGCGCTGGTTTACGTCAGCCTGTTCCGTCTGGGTTCGGGCAGCCATGAGGTGGCCGCTGGCGCTAGCAATGGCGCGGCGGTATTGCATGCTTACGTGCAGCACACCTTCGGTTCGCTGGGTAGTGGTTTCCTTGCCGTGCTGATCTCACTGGCGTGCCTGGTGACCGCGGTCGGCCTGACCTGCGCCTGCGCCGAGTACTTCAGCCGTGTACTGCCACTGTCCTACAAGACGCTGGTCATCATCCTTGCTGCATTCTCCCTGCTGGTGTCCAACCTGGGCCTCACCAAGCTGATTGCGTTCTCGATCCCGGTGCTCACCGCGATCTACCCGCCATGTATCGTTCTGGTGGCGTTGAGCTTCTGCAAGGACTTCTGGCATGAGCAGGGTCGTATCCTCGGCCCGGTCATGCTGGTGTCGTTCATCTTCGGCCTGATCGACGCCCTCAAGGGTGCAGGCCTGGCGGACTGGATGCCGACGCAAATGGCCCACCTGCCGCTGAGCGAGCAGGGTCTGGCCTGGCTGGTGCCGTCGGTGATGACACTGGTGGTCGCGGTAGTTTGCGATCGTCTGCTGGGCAAGCGCGCCGAAGCCTTGGCTTAAGTCGCTTCACGACCCGCCACAAGCGGGTTCTGAGCAGAAACAGAAATGCCCCGTATCAATCGATACGGGGCATTTTTTATGGGGTTGAGGCAGTGTCTTTTTTTCTGGGCTAACGTCGAAAGTCTGCCAAACCCATTGTAGGAGCAGCCGGTCGACGCTCGATTGCTCGCGAAGAACCTGTAAGCAACGCGCTTATCCAGAAATCACGTGCCATAGTTCACGATCTTCGCGAGCAATCGAGCGTCGACCGGCTGCTCCTACAAGGGGTTGTGTACACCGCAAATACATCACAAGGACCTGCATGTCGTTCATCCAAGCCAACCTGATCCACATTCTTGCCGCTATCTGGTTCGTTATCTGCTGGGGCGGTTACACCCGCTATGCCACATGGAAGGGCCGTGATACGGCGTGCCTGGCCAGTGTTCTGCACCTTTATCGCGAAGACTGGATGCGCCGCATGCTGCTGCGCGACAACCGCATCGCCGATGCCAGCGTGATCGGCAACCTGGAGCGCAATGCTTCGTTCTTCGCCTCCAGCACGCTGATTATCCTGGCGGGTATTCTCACGGTGCTCGGGGCTTCCGAGCGGGCGGTTTCGTTGCTGGCAGATATCCCGATGGTGCAACAGGCGTCCCAAGGCATGTCGGAAATCAAGTTGCTGTGCCTGGCGCTGGTGTTTGTCTATGCGTTCTTTACCTTTAGCTGGTGCATGCGTCAGTACAACTTCGCGGCCATCCTGGTGGGCTCGGCACCCATGGTCGGTGAGCGTCATGT
>NZ_JBFUIC010000202.1:0-8443 GCF_056402075.1 Pseudomonas sp. P4_C3 | reverse complement strand
GCCACCGCTATCGCGAGCAAGCTCGCTCCCACAGGGAAAGTGGGGTTTGGAACCTGCTGGGCAACCAGCCTGGACGGAGTTCCACGCACCTTTCGACTCAACTCCTACACTTGGTAAGACGGGTTACATCGCAAGCCCCCCGACGACCACTACCCTAGGAGTCAGACCCATGATTGACCGTGAAAGTATCTGCGATTGTCCGAAATGTTCCTGCAAACTCGGTGAACATCCGATTGCCCGTCACGGCAAGCATTACTGCTGTGAAGCCTGCGCCAAACACCACGAGCACGGCGAGGAGTGCGCTCATAAAGGCTGCAAGTGCTCCCATGGCTGACGGCATTGGCGACAAGCTATGAAAAGTGGAGCCTAGTCCGGCTCCACTTCCAGCCTGAGGCTGTCATCCTCCAGGCGTTCGCAGTGGAGTACGGTGCCTTGCAAGCGCCGCCCTTCGACCCGCACCACCAAGGTTTTCGCTTGCTCCAGATCCTCCGGCAGTGGTGCCGGGACGCGTATGGCGAAGCAAAATGGGTCATTTTCGACCTGTTCCAGTCCGATCAGGCACTCGGCGCTTTTGCTGATGCGCCCCACTAGCGTGTCCAGACCGTAGTCCAGCTGCGCGGGGCTGCTGACGGGTGTCGCGGTCATTTACGTTCCCCCCGATCCTGATGGCTGCCAGTGATTAGTTTGTCGGCCGCCACTTGACGTTTTCCACGCCAAATTTTTCCGCCATCGGCTTGCTGGTCTTTTGCACCTTCTCGCGTCCGAAACGGGGGATTCGCCCCACCCCTGCGTCGCAGCTCGCCCAATGCCAGGCTTCTGCGTTATCCATTTTTTCCAGGCGGATAATGAATGATTTCGGAGCGCCATGGAGGGTGTACTCGATGACGAATAATTTTGCACTGTTCATAAAGCTCCGGTTCCTCCCTGTCTTACATAAAAGGATCGCGCGCCATCTGGAAAATTCACTCGGTTTGTCGGACGGCGGCGGTTGCTGGCGACAAGTTCGGTGCCTCGTTACCATGGCGTCTTCCGGCCCCCCCAAATGAACATAGACCATGGCCCTCGCCGCACCGCCTGACCTGAGTGACACCGATGTGCCCGTGCAACCGCTGGCTCGCACCTATCCGCGCGGGTTGTACATCGAGCCCCATGAGCACGTCTGGGGCCAGTTGCTGTATGCGATGAGCGGGGTGATGTGGGTCGAGACGCCGCACGAGGCGCTGGTGGTGCCGCCGCAGCGGGCGGTGTGGTTGCCGCCCGGCGTGCCCCACGGGATTCGCGTGGTGTCCGACCTGCAAATGCGCAATATCTACTTGCGCCCGTCCCTGGCGGCGACCCTGGATGACAGCGTGCAAGTCATTGAGGTCGGCGGTTTGCTGCGCGAGCTGATCGTCGGTCTGGTGGAGGAGGGCAACGACGGGCCGCCCGAGTATTACGACGCGCTGGTGGGGCTGGCACTGCTGGAGCTCAAGCGCGCCAGGCGTTCGCTGCTGAAAATCCCGCTGCCGGACGATTCCGACCGACGGCTGATGAACCTGTGTCAGGCGGTCATGGTCGCGCCTTCACTGGACATTCCTTTCGAACAACATGCGGATAACGCCGGAGCCAGCGTGCGCACCCTGGCGCGGCTGTTCAAGGACGGCCTGGGCATGGGCTTCGCCGAGTGGCGGCGTCAGGTGCAACTGGCGACGGCGGTGGCCGGGTTGATCCAGGGCGTACCGGTCAGTGCGATTGCCCGGGAGCTGGGCTATTCGCCGAGCAGCTTCAGTGACATGTTTCGTCGTGAGCTGGGTGTCGCCCCCTCGCAGTTTCCTGCGGCGCAACGCCAGGACTGAGTTCGCCGAGGCCAGGCTTTGGCCGAAATTCAGAAGCACTTGGCCGATGCTCGCAGGTTACGCCCTCTAGACTCAGCGCATACCTCAATTGCCCCCGGAGTCTGTCATGAACTTCCTCATGTCACTGGCCATCGGTCTGGGCGTCGGTCTGCTGTACGGCGCCCTGGATTTTCGTTCCCCCGCACCCCCGGCCATCGCGTTGGTAGGCCTGCTCGGCATGCTCGCCGGCGAAAAGCTCTGGCCGATGGGAAGGGAGCTGGTGGCTGGCTGGATCTCCTGACCCCTTCCTTTATTCAATGGACACGCCCATGAAAGCTCTGCAATTCGACAAAACCGGTGATCTCTCGGCCCTGCGCTACGTCGAGGTGCCGACCCCCGTGCCCGGTGCCGATGAAGTGCTGGTCGAGATCAAGGCCGCTGGCCTCAACCCCAGCGATGTGAAAAACGTGCTGGGACGTTTTCCCTACACCACCTTGCCGCGAATTCCCGGTCGGGATTTTGCCGGGGTGGTCGTGGCCGGCCCGCAGGCGTTGATCGGCCGGGAAGTCTGGGGCACGGGCCGGGAACTGGGTTTTTTTGCCGACGGTTCCCACGCGCAGTTCGTCAAGCTGCCGGCCAATGGCGTGGCGCTCAAACCCAGGCACCTGAGCTTCGCCCAGGCCGCCAGCCTCGGCGTGCCATACACCACGGCGTGGGATGCACTGGAACGCAGCCTGGTGACGGCCGAAACCCGATTGCTGGTCATCGGTGGCGGGGCGGTCGGCAGTGCCGCGCTGGCCCTGGCCAAGGTGCGTGGCGCCCGGGTGCTGGCGGCCGCGCGGCGCCCGGAACAGGTCAAGGACTTGCAAGACCAGGGCTATCAGACCCTGCAACTGGATAAACCCGAAGATTTGGGCGCACAGGTCAACGCGGTGTATGCCGGCGGCGCCGATGTGATTTTCGACACCACCGGTTTCTGGCTGCCGGCCTCGGTGCCAGCCCTGGCCGCGTTCGGCCGCATCGCAATCATCGCGGCGCCGGTGGACGGTCACGTGCAGTTACCGGCCCTGGCGTTGTATCGCAAGGGTGGCTCAGTGGTGGGGATCAACTCGTTGCTGTACGGGGTACAGGCGTGTGCGGCGATGCTCGAGCAGTTCGGCAGGTTTTTCGATCAGGATCTGTTGCCGTTGCCCCAAGGCTTGTTCGAGTCGCCATTGGCCGAAGGGCTGGAGCGTTACGCCGAAGTGAACCAGGGCAGCGGCGACAAGGTGATTCTGCTGCCATGACCCAACCCCCTGTAGGAGCTGGCTTGCCAGCGAAGATGGCGGTACATCCAAAATCAACGTAACTGACGGACCGCTTTCGCTGGCAAGCCAGCTCCTGCAGGGTCCGTGGCCGCGCAATGCCTTGCGCAGGCCTCGCTCTGTTAGAATCGGCCCTATTGACCCAATGAGGTGCCCCCATGAGCGAACCGATTCGCCTGACCCAATACAGCCACGGCGCCGGTTGCGGCTGCAAGATCTCCCCCCAGGTGCTGGAAGTGATCCTGGCCGGCAGCGGGGCGCAGAACCTCGATCCGAAGCTCTGGGTCGGCAACGCCTCGCGCGACGACGCGGCGGTGTATGCCATCGACGAAGAACGCGGCGTGGTCTCGACCACCGACTTTTTCATGCCGATCGTCGACGATCCCTTCGATTTCGGCCGAATTGCCGCCACCAATGCCATCAGCGACATCTACGCCATGGGCGGCGATCCGTTGATGGCAATTGCGATTCTGGGCTGGCCGGTGAACGTGTTGGCCCCGGAAATTGCCCGGGAAGTGATACGCGGCGGCCGTTCGGTATGTGACGAGGCGGGCATCCCGCTGGCCGGTGGGCACTCCATCGACGCACCTGAGCCAATCTTTGGCCTGGCCGTCACCGGTCTGGTGGAAAAGCGCCACATGAAGCGCAACGACACCGCCACGGCCGGTTGCCTGCTTTATCTGACTAAACCCCTCGGCATCGGCATCCTTACGACTGCCGAGAAAAAGGGCAAGTTGCGTCATGCCGACATCGGCCTGGCCCGGGACTGGATGTGCACCCTGAACAAACCCGGCAGCCGCTTCGGCAAGCTCGATGGCGTGACCGCGATGACCGACGTCACCGGTTTCGGCCTGCTCGGGCACCTGGTGGAAATGGCCGACGGCAGCCAGCTCACGGCGCGCATTGAATACGACCGCATACCGCGCCTGCCGGGCGTCGAGTATTACCTGGAACAGGGCTGCGTACCGGGCGGGACTCTGCGTAATTTCGACAGCTACGCCAGCAAACTCGGACGCCTTCAGGAACTGCACAAACGCGTGCTCTGCGACCCGCAGACCAGCGGCGGCCTGCTGATTGCCGTGACGCCCGAAGGCAACGAGCAATTCCTTTCTGTGGCCGCTGAGCTGGGCTTGAGCCTGGAACCGATCGGTGAACTGGTCGAGCGACAGAGCAACGCGGTCGAGGTGTTTTGATGTCTGTCGATTACACCGATTACCGCGACATTTTCCTCAATGACCGGCCCATGATGGACACCCGCGCGCCGGTCGAATTCAACAAGGGCGCGTTTCCCGGCGTGATCAACCTGCCGTTGATGAATGACCATGAACGCCAGCGGGTCGGCACCTGCTACAAGCAGCACGGCCAGCAAGCGGCCATCGTGCTGGGGCATCAACTGGTGTCGGGCGCGGTCAAGGCCGAACGCATCCAGGCCTGGGCCGATTTTGCCCGGGCGCATCCGGAAGGCCTGCTGTATTGCTTTCGCGGCGGCCTGCGCTCGCAGATCGTCCAGCAATGGCTCAGGGACGAGGCCGGCATCGACTATCCACGGGTGGGCGGCGGCTACAAGGCCATGCGTACCTTCCTGCTGGACACCCTCGATCAAGCCGTGACCCAGTGCGATTTCGTCCTGTTGGGCGGGATGACCGGCACCGGCAAAACCGAGGTGCTCACGCAACTGGGCAACGCCGTGGACCTTGAAGGTCATGCCAACCATCGCGGCTCCAGTTTCGGCAAGCGCGCCACGGGCCAACCCTCGAATATCGACTTCGAAAACCGCTTGGCCGTAGACGTGCTGAAAAAACGCGCCCGGGGCATCGAGCAGTTCGTACTGGAAGACGAAAGCCGTGCGGTGGGCAGTTGTGCGCTGCCGTTACCGCTGTACCAGGGCATGCAACAGTTTCCGATGGTGTGGCTGGAAGACAGCCTGGAAGGTCGGGTCGAGCGGATCCTGCGCGATTACGTGGTGGATCTGTGCGCCGAATTCATCGACGTGCATGGCGATGACGGCTTTGCGTTGTTTTCCGAACGCCTGCTGGCGAGCCTGAACAATGTGCAGAAGCGCCTGGGTGGCGAACGTCATCGGCGCATGCTGGTTCTGATGGAAGAGGCATTGGCGGAGCAGGTCCGCAGTGGCGCGGTTGATCTGCACCGGGGCTGGATCGAAGGGTTGCTGTGCGAGTATTACGATCCGATGTACGCGTTTCAGCGGGAAAAGAAAGACGCACGGATCGAGTTTGCCGGGGAGCGGGGGGCGGTTCTCGAGTATCTGCGCGAGCGGGTGAATCAGAAGGGTTGAGGGTGCTTTTGCCGGCCTCATCGCGAGCAAGCTCGCTCCCACATTRGATCTGCGTCGTACACAATATCTGTGTTCACTGAAGATCTACTGTGGGAGCGAGCTTGCTCGCGATGAGACCCGCTCAGACAACGCATGTCTCAAGTCGGGCAGGCTTCAGCGCCGTTATCCAGGCCTTGCTTGTACACATGGCTCTGCAAACTGGCCTTGCCGTTGTGCCAGGTCAGGGTCAGCACATACAGCGAGTCGTAATCACTGGACTCCCAATCGTCGATGATCTTCGCATCCTCGCCGGTGGCTTCTTCGGCCACCGTGTTGATCAGCTCCGGCAGGTAGCCGTGTGACCAGGCCGTGTAGATGACCGAGTTGTGATACTTGCCCTGGAGCAGTTCTTCGGCCAGGTCATCGGTGTCATTGGCGGAAAAATTGATGTTCACCGGCAGGCCCAGCTTGATGGCGCTGGGGCTGATGGTCATCAGGGGGCGGATGTAACTGTAGGAATTGTCGAACTCGCCTTCCTCGACGTTACGGGTCGGGTTCGCCGCAAACACATAGTTGGCCTTGCCGAACTTTTCCGGCAGCAGCGTGGCCAGGTCGATGGCGCGGTTGAGTCCCTGGCAATTGAGCTGGCCCAGGCCTGCGGCGGGTTTTTCCCCGTGGCGCAGGAAGACCAGCGTCTGGGTGCCATCCATCGGTTGGGCGCGACTTGCGCCGGGCTCCAGCGACAGGAACAACGCGCTGACCACCAAGAGGGCGGGCAACAAAAGGTAAGCGCGATGTTTAAAGCGTTTGGCAAAATTGAACAGGTTCATGAATAAAAGGATCTTCAGCGCAATTCGGTTAAGGCTGACAAACATTTACACCACGATTGTGCTGCGTCGGGTGTTTCCATGTCATTGAAGCCGGTCCGTTTCAAAGGAGTGGTGCTCAGAGTCCCCTGAACCCGTTTGGTTCGATTTCGGTCGAGTGCCGCTAACCTTCAAGGGTTTTCAGCGAAGGCTATCGACAGGATGTTGCACAAATGTGGACACAATACACCGGATGGTGTTGAAAAAGTGGTGATCTCTTTTGATCTCGCCTATCAGCGAGATTCATGGCTTCAACGGATCGCTGAGCGGATATCTACATTATTATCGTCACTCTCAATGTATTCGTGGATCCCGCCCATGACCGATTTGTCCGCATTCCCCATCACCCGCAAATGGCCTGCCCAGTATCCCGAGTGGATTCAGCTGTACTCCTTGCCGACCCCCAACGGCGTCAAGATCTCGATCATGCTCGAAGAGATCGGCCTGCCGTATGAACCTCACCGGGTAGGCTTCGACACCAACGACCAGATGTCCCCGGAATTTCTTTCCCTCAACCCCAACAACAAGATCCCGGCGATCCTCGACCCCCACGGTCCGGACGACCTGCCGTTGGCGCTGTTCGAGTCGGGGGCGATTCTGATCTACCTGGCGGACAAGAGCGGGCAACTGCTGGCCCAGGAATCGGCAGCGCGCTACGAAACGATCCAGTGGCTGATGTTCCAGATGGGCGGGATCGGTCCGATGTTCGGCCAGCTCGGATTTTTCAACAAGTTCGCCGGCAAGGACTACGAAGACAAGCGTCCCCGTGACCGCTACGTCGAGGAAAGCAGACGCCTGCTCAAGGTGCTGGACGGCCGTCTGCAAGGGCGCGACTGGATCATGGGCGAGCGCTACACCATCGCCGACATCGCTACCTTCCCGTGGGTGCGCAACCTGATCGGCTTCTATGAGGCCGGCGATCTGGTGGGCATCCAGAACTTCCCTAACGTCACGCGGGTGCTGGAACGTTTCCTGGCGCGGCCGGCGGTGGTGCGCGGGTTGCAGATTCCAAACCCCGTGGCGGGTTGAACGCCGCCCCCTGTAGGAGCGAGCCTGCTCGCGAAAAACGTAAAGGCAACGCGAGCACTCAGACAAAGCGCGTTATTGTTTACGACCATCGTCGGAACGCTGACCGGAGCAAGCTCGCTCCTACATCTCATCCTCTGAAATCCAGGAATACCCATGTCCAGTCAGTTCCCCGAAGCACGCCCACGCCGTCTGCGCCGCAATGCGAGCCTGCGCAGCCTGTTCCAGGAGACCGAGTTCAGCCTGAACGACCTGGTGCTGCCGATTTTCGTCGAAGAAGAAATCGACGACTTCGTGCCGATCAAAAGCATGCCGGGCGTGATGCGCATTCCCGAGTCGAAGCTGGCCGGCGAGATCGAGCGCTACGCCCGTGCCGGGATCAAGTCGGTGATGACCTTCGGCGTGTCCCATCACCTGGATAGCAGCGGCAGCGACACCTGGCGCGAGGACGGTCTGGTCTCGCGCATGTCGCGTATCGCCAAGGACGCGGTGCCTGAAATGATCGTGATGTCCGACACCTGTTTTTGCGAGTACACCGACCACGGCCATTGCGGCGTGCTGCACAACCATGAAGTGGACAACGACCAGACCCTGATCAACCTCGGCCGGCAAGCCGTCGCGGCGGCCCGTGCCGGTGCCGACGTGATCGCCCCCTCGGCGGCCATGGACGGGCAGGTCCAGGCGATTCGCCGGGCGCTCGATGACGCCGGGTTTACCCAGACGGCGATCATGGCCTATTCGACCAAATTCGCCTCGGCGCTCTATGGCCCGTTCCGCGAGGCTGGCGGCAGTGCGCTCAAGGGCGACCGTAAGAGCTACCAGATGAACCCGATGAACCGCCGCGAAGCGATACGCGAATCGTTGCTCGACGAGCAGGAAGGTGCCGATGCGCTGATGGTCAAGCCGGCCGGTGCGTACCTGGACATCATCCGCGACATCCGCGAAGCCTCGCACCTGCCGCTGTCGGCGTATCAGGTGAGCGGTGAGTACGCGATGATCAAGTTTGCCGCCCAGGCCGGGGCCATCGATGAGGACCGTGTGGTGCGCGAGAGCCTGGGGGCGATCAAGCGGGCCGGGGCGGATCTGATCTTTACCTATTTTGCGATGGATCTGGCGCTGGCCGGGATCTGAAAGCCAGCACATTCCCCCCTGTAGGAG
>NZ_JBFUIC010000201.1:0-8493 GCF_056402075.1 Pseudomonas sp. P4_C3 | reverse complement strand
GCCCACAACGCCCGGCTCAATGCCATGCGCTTTGCCGAGATCTACGCCTGGGTCGACAAGTTGGGGCTGCGCCAATGAGCCAGCCGTCCTGGGACGCGATCTTCGTCGGTGCCGGGATCACCAGCCTGGCCTGTGCGGCCATGCTGGTCAAACGTGACCCCGGGGTGCGCTTGCTGGTAGTCGACAAGCATATTGTTGTCGGCGGGTATGCCTCCACGTTCAGTCGGCCGAAACAGGACGCGGTGTTCGACTGCAGTCTGCATAAGCTCAGTGGCATGGCCGAGGGCGGCAACCTGATCCGTATCCTGCGTAATCTGGAGCTGGAAGAGACACTGGACCTGGTCTATCCCCAGGACTACTTCTGCGCCTACCAGGACGGCATGGCGCTGCCGCTGGCCAATGACGCGGACGGTGTGCAACAGCTGTTGGTCGAGCGCTTTCCCCATCAGGCCGAGGCCATCGCGACCTTCTTCGAGCACGTTCGAACTTACGGGCGCAACGGCTACTACCAGTTCCAGATGCTGGACGGCACCTTTGAGCCGGACATGGCCCAGTTGCGTTTCGCGCATCGCAACCTGAAGCACAAGACCGTGCGTCAGGCGCTGCACGAGCTGTTCGACGATCCGTACCTGATCGAGATCCTGGCGGCACCGGGAATCTACGTCGGTGGCTACTCGGAAGACCTGGGCTACCTGTACTACCTGCATGTGGTGTACGCCACGCTCAACCGTGGCAACGCCTATGTCAAGGGCTCCTCCCAGCACCTGTCCAATCTGCTGGCGCAGCGGATTGAACAGGCCGGCGGGCAGATCCTGCTCAGCACAGGTGTCGATGGGGTGCTCACCGATGGGCAAGGCAATGCCACGGGCGTCAGCACCAATCGTGGCGTATTCCATTCTTCGCGGGTGTACATCAACGCTTCACCGCACTACGCGGTGCAGTCGCTGTTCGCGGCGGATGTGGAGCTGGCGGCCACTCGGGAGAAACTCACCGCGCTGAAACCGGCACGCTCGACCACCACGGTGTACCTGGTGACCGACCTGCCACCGGCGCAACTTGGCCTGCTGCATAGCGAATCGATGCTGTTCGCCGGTGATCCGGCGGCAGGCGCCGAGCTGCGCATGGCCGCCGAACGCAGCG
Source organism: Pseudomonas sp. P4_C3 (assembly GCF_056402075.1). Taxonomy (NCBI): domain Bacteria; kingdom Pseudomonadati; phylum Pseudomonadota; class Gammaproteobacteria; order Pseudomonadales; family Pseudomonadaceae; genus Pseudomonas; species Pseudomonas sp. P4_C3. Next base: position 7,353 of record NZ_JBFUIC010000201.1, on the reverse strand, counting down.
GTTATGAGGCGGCGCTCAGTGAGCGGGCATTCTGGGAGATGTCGCCGATCGAGGTCACCAACTATCACGCCCTGGACCCGGCTGCGGGCCTGGTGGTGTGTATCAACGTGCTCGACTCGATCGCCCATTGGCCGCAGCGCCGCACAGCGCAATACCGCGCCAAGAAACAACGGGCCAGCGACACCCTGGTGGAGCGTCTGTTGAGCCAGGTGCCGGGGCTGCGCGGACATGTGCTGCATACCGAGGTTGCCACGCCCCACACCTATGTGCGCTTCACCAACAACACCGACGGTTCGGGTTATGGGGCGATGGTGGGTACCGATCTCAGCGGCCATGTATTCCATCACGGCTTCCCGGTGCAGGGCGTGCAGTTCCTCAGCGCCTGGGTGGCGGGTCCCAGTTACGAAGCGGCATTCGGTTATGCCGAGATGAAGGCTAGACAATGGAAGCGAGCATGAGCAAAAACGAGCAATCGACCGGTTGGCTGGGTGTCGCCATTTCCAAGCTGTTCATCCGGACAATGTTCCGCCAGGTACAAGGCTGGAAGCGCGACGTGCCAAGTCGTGCGGCAGGCTTTGTCGAAGTCGCACGCGACGGCAGCCGGCTCGAGGGGGCGTCCCTGCGCACCACCGCCATGCACCCTCGGGGCGTGGTGCTCTTGTGCCATCCGTTCCTCAAGTACGGCATGCATTACTTTTTCGAGAACAAACTGGATCAGGCGTTTCTCGACCAGGGTTATCACGTGGTCGCCTTCAACTTCAAAGGCTTCGGCCGCAGCACCATCGGCGGCCACGCGTTTGCCGACGATGTGCTGGCGATTGCCCGGCGAGTGACCCGGGACAACCCCGGCCTGCCCATCCACCTGGTGGGCTGTTCGTTTGGCGGCTATCACCTGTCCCATGCCCTGGCGCGCGATACCACGCCCTTTACCTCGGCGGTGCTGGACAGTGTGCCGGTTTCGGTGCGCAGCTACTTCACCCGCGGACCGCTGCGACTCGCTATGCGCTGGATCAGCGGCAGCCGTCTGGCGGTCCCCACGGGGACCTGTGCCATTGATCACTCGTTGCAGGGCGTGCGCGATCTACCGATCGCCTATTTCTACGGGCTCAACGACCGCTTTATCCCGGCTGCCAGCGTGGCGGGGCTCAGCCTGGATTGCGAGGCGCTACATATGGTCGGTTTCGAGGGCTGTCGTCACTTGGAAAACCACAAGAAGCATCGGGACCGCTACTTCGAGGAAATCTTCGATTTCTTCAATCGTGCAGAAGCTCAAACACCCGTCGTGCCCGCGTAACAACGGCAAGGACCATCAGGCTAAAGGATGTAGATCATGGATGTTCAGCAGTCTTCAAACGGCAAATGGGTGCTGGTCAGTGGCGGCAGTCGTGGCATTGGACGCGCACTGGTCTCGGCCCTGGCACGGGAAGGGTATCAGGTCGCTTTCACCTACCAGTCCTCGGCCGACGCGGCTTTGCAACTGGAGCGGGAAGTGGCGGCCAGCGGTGGCTGGGCCCTTGGGCATGCCTGTGACGGGCGGGRCCACGGTTCGGTCGAGGCGGTGTGTGCACAGTTGGTGGAGACCCTCGGCGAGCCCTACGGCTTGATCAACAACATGGGGGTGACCGGCGATCAGCTGTTGCTGAAGTTCGATATCGAGCGTTACCGCGATGTGGTCGCGACCAACCTCGATTCGGCGGTGTATTTCAGTAAATGCCTGGCGCCGGCGATGGCCGCCGAGCGTCGCGGCAAGATCTTGCACATGTCCTCCGTCAGTGGGTTCAAGGGCAACAAGGGACAGTTGAGTTATTCAGCGACCAAGGCGGCGATGATCGGCATTACCAAGACCATGGCCCTGGAATTGGCGCGGTTCAAGATCAACGTCAACGCCATCGCCCCAGGTTTCATTGCCACGGRGATGGTCGAGCAGATCGCCGACCCGGTGCGCAAGTCGATCACCGACACCATCCCCCTCAGGCGCTTCGGTGAAGTGCGTGAAGTGGCGGCCTTGGCCAGCTTTCTGCTGTCGACCCAGGCCGACTACATCACCGGTCAGACATTCGTAATCGACGGCGGCCTGACGGTCTGATTTAGCTGTCCGGATCTGGCCGCAGAGCCTGGAGATGTAATGAGTCAAGAATACGATACCGTTTTCGTCGGCGCGGGCCTTGGCGCGCTGGCGAGTGCCAGCCTTATGGCGCAGCGAGGCCAGAAGGTACTGGTGGTGGAAAAGCACAATGTACCCGGCGGTTATGCCAGCAATTTTCGGCGCAAGGATTTCAACTTCGATGTTTCACTGCATTCGTTCGACGGCGTGGTACGTGGCGCCGAGTCGTTCAATGTCATCGAGGCCTGTGGCGTGGCGGACAAAGTCGAGTTTCTTCATCACCCGACCCTGTATCGCTATCGCTCTCAGGACATCGACATAACGGTTGGACACCGAGACCTGGAAGGTTACAAACGCGAGTTGTTCCGTTTCTTTCCCGAGGAAGTCGACAACATCAATCGCCTGTTTGCCGAGTCTCAGCGCAACTACAAGGACCTGTGCGGCTTTCTGTATTCGCGCAAACCTTTCTGGATGAGGTTGGTGGCCACGCCCATGATCTATCCGCGGGTGCTCAAGTATGGCCATGAAACGGTGGATCACTACTTCTCGCGTTTCACCTCCAACGAACGCTTGAAGGAAGTGCTGTCGGCGCAATGGAGCTACTACGGTCTACCGGCCAAGGACCTGGCGTTCGGGTACTTTTCCTATCCCTTTATCGACTATCTGGAGAACGGCGGCTATTCGATCAAGGGCGGCTCCCAGGCATTGTCCAATGCCCTGGTCGAAGTGATCGAGCAACATGGCGGCCGGGTCGAGCTGGAGTCAGCGGTCAACCAGATCGTGATTGAACGCGGGCGAATCGGCGGCGTGGTAACGCGCAAGTCGGGCAGGGTAAAGGCGCGCAATGTTGTGGCCAATATTTCGCCCCATGCGGTCGTGGCACTGGCTGGCGAGCAGCACTTCGACGCCAGGTACCGCTCGCGACTGCGCCGGCTCAAGTTGTCGGTGTCCGGGTTTCAAGTCTACCTGGGGCTCGATTGCCCGCTGAGCGAGTTGGGAGTGGGCCCCGAGGAGTACATCCACTTCTTCGCCCCGCAGAAAACCCAGCGCGAACAGTTCGAGCATATCCAGGCCGGGGAGCTGCATGGCGACAACACCAGTTGGTCGATCAACTACTTCTCCAACGTCGATGCTTCGATGGTACCGGCCGGAAAGTCCAGCCTGGGCCTGTTCACGCTGACGGGCGCCAGCGAGTGGCACTCGCTGGGCAAGCTCGACTACAGGCGCAAGAAGCTTGAACTCACCGAGCTGCTGATCGCCAACGCCGAACGAGTCATTCCAGGCCTGAGTCGGCACATAGAGGTCTGCGAGAGCGGCTCGCCACGCACCATGACCAAGTTCACCCATAACCCGGAGGGCGCGATCTACGGCTTCGAGCAGAACACCCGACAATCCGGCCTGTTCAACCGTTTCCCGCAGAAATACCCGGTCAAGGGGCTGTACCAGGTCGGGGCCTGGACATTCCCGGGCGCAGGTTTCATCGGGACGATGTTGTCGGCGCGTTTGTTGGTCGACCGCTACTTCTGAGTGGCGACTTCCCCGTCAAACCAGATTTTTACGAGACGCACCATGACCTACGTAGTGACTGACAACTGCATTCAATGCCGCCACACCAGCTGCGTCGATATCTGCCCCGCGGATGCTTTCCACCTAGGGCCCAACTTTATCGCCATCAACCCTCAGGAGTGCGTCGACTGTGGCCTGTGTCTGCCCGAGTGTCCGGAGGAAGCGATTCAGCCGGAGAACCAGCTCGATGACAGCAACCGGCATTTCATCGAACTCAACGCCGAGCTGGTCAAGCACTGGCCGGTGATCCTGCAGCGGATTCCGCCATTGGCGAACCATGAACACTGGAGCCGCAAGCCGAACAAGCTGCCCCACCTGATACGTGAGGCCGAGGCGGTCGATCCGACCCGCGACCACCACCTGGCCCATGCCTGATGCGCGACTGGAACCTTATCCATGCAAAGTTTTGATCGATTCAAGACCCTCGAAAGCGACACCTTTGACGTGATCGTGGTTGGCGCCGGCATCGGTGGCCTGACGGCTGCCGCGACCCTGGCCAATCGCGGCAAGCAGGTACTGGTGCTCGACATGCACTATGAAATGGGCGGCTGTGCCACGGTGTTCCACCGCAAGGGCAAGGACTATGAGTTCGACGTCGGCCTGCACTACATCGGTGACTGTGGCAAGCACGGTCTGATTCCGCGGATTTTGCGGGGTGCAGGTATCAATGATGGTGAAATCAAATTTATCGAGCAGGACCCGGAGGGGTTCGAAACCCTGTGTTTTCCCGACTTCCAGTTCGCGGTTCCCCGTGGCTATGAACGCTTTCGCGAGAAGCTGCTGGAGGCATTTCCCAAGGAGCGAGCGGGAATCAACCGCTACTTCAAGATGCTGCAGCAGGTCTGGGATTTCATGGGCATCCACTCGCGGCCGCTGACCGCGCTGTGGGTGCTGCCACGCTCTTGGATGCTGATGCGGCATGCCAAATCGACGGTGGCGCAGTTCCTCGACACCTGTACGCAGAATCAACGCCTTCGGGCCATCCTGACCGGGCAGCTGGGGGTCTATCACCAGCCGCCGAGCCGCGCGACCATGGCTGGCCATGCCGCGGTGGTCAACCACTTCCTGCAGGGTTCCTATTACCCCTCGGGTGGCGGCCAGATGTTCTCCGACAAGTTGGGCGAGGTGGTCGAGCGCAAGGGCGGCAAGATCCTCCTGCGATCCAAGGTCGAACGTATCCTGATCGAGAACGGTCGTGCCGTGGGCGTCGAGTTCAGCAACAAGCACTTGGGCAAGCGGGTGGTCAAGGCGGACGCGGTGATCTGCAACGCCGATATCAAGCAGGCCCTGCTTGGCCTGATTGGCCGTGAACACCTCAAGCCACAGACCGTGCGTCGTGCCGAACAGTTCGAGATGTCACCGGCCATGGGCGTGGTCTATCTCGGCATCGACATGGACCTCAAGGCCATGGGCCTGAAGAACACCAACTACCGCATCTACCCTGGCTGCGATTATGAGAAGGCCTACCGCGAGGTGTTCGCCGGAGAGTTTCCCGAGGAGCCCCATCTGTTCATCGGTAACGCAACGATGAAAGACCCGGATAACCCGGCCATCGCCCCGCCAGGCATCTATAACCTGCAGCTTATGTCGGCGGTGCCTTCCACCCCGCAAAGCTGGGGCGTGACCCAGGCCGAACTGACGGATGGTCGCTACCGGACCAACCCTGTGTACCTGGAGAAGAAAGAGTGGTACGCCCGCCAGCTGATTGCCCTGGCTGAACGGGTGATTCCGGGAATGTCGGGCCACATCGTGTATCAGGAAGTCTCGACCCCTTTTTCAGTGACGCGCTTTATCGGCTCCGAAGGGGGCACGTCCTACGGTCTGGCCTTTACCCCGGAGTACTTCCTGCACAACAGGCCAGGGGCCAAGACTGAAATCCGCAACCTGTACCTGTGCGGCGCATCGACCCGTACCGGGCATGGTATTTTTGGCGCCATGACTGGCGGGGTGGAAGCGGCCGCTGCGGTCTGCGGTCGTCACGTGCGCTACCAGGTGATGGACGTCGGCACCCGCGCCGAAGCGGCAACCAGCTGAGTACGTGGTCAAGGCGGGCCCTGCCGACGCGCCACGACGTCTATGGGGCTCACCGTGGCGCATTTGCATCAAGGAGCGATGGAATGGCAAACGAATACAACATGGCGCTGGTGATCGGCGCCGGGCTCAGCCTGCTGGCGGCCCTGATGCATGTCGGGGTGATCATGGGAGGGCCTTCCTGGTATCGCTTGTTTGGCGCTGGCGACCGCTTTGTGCGTGCGGCCCAGGCCGGTCGCTGGTTTCCCGCGGTGGTCACGACGGGGATTGCCCTGGTGCTCGCCGCATGGGCGGCGTATGCACTGTCCGGTGCCGGGGTGATCGATCCCTTGCCCCTGCTGCGCCCGGCATTGTGCGCGATCACCCTGGTCTACCTGCTGCGCGGCCTGTTGGGACCGTTCGCGCTGGCAGGCACTGGGCGTAGTATTCGCTTCATCGTGATCAGCTCGGCGGTCTGCCTGGTCTATGGGCTGGTGCATCTGCTCGGCCTGGTGCAAGTGTGGGATTCCCTTGCCTAGTGTCCTGTCTCAGAAATAAATTTCTAGCCTGAGCCATGCTTCTGTGGTCAGTCAGTGCCTGGAGTGATCACATGAACTCTCAGGACATCGTGCTCAGTGAAGACGAACAAATTGAACTGAGTCGATGCATAAGGTTGGCCACGATCAGTCCTCTTCGCTTTCGGGAATTTTTCCGAGAGCATCAGTTCCTTATTCGGTGCTTCAGAATTACAGGGACAAGAGACCATTCGAAAAACTAGCCGCTGGTCGAAAAGCAAGACTCCACCCAGGGTGTGGGCTGAAGTGTGGGCTGGCAGGTTTTTCCAAAAGCCAGAAACGACAAAGCCCTGAAAAATCAGGGCTTTGTCGTATAAAGATGGCGGAGGCGATGGGATTCGAAYTCATGGACCTGTTACAGTCGACGGTTTTCAAGACCGTTGCCTTAAACCACTCGGCCACACCTCCGTTTGCGTTGCGGGCGCCATAATACCTGAATGAAACACACTGTCAAACTCTCTGCGTAGCTTGTTACAGAGCGTCTGTTATGATCTTTGCGACTGAACGTTTCAAACCAACAGGAGTGTCGCCATGCGCGAACAGGATTACGCAGTTAATAACAGCGTGCAGGCTGAGCAGCTAGAGGTTAGCCGCGTCCTGCGCAACACATACGGCTTGCTCGCCCTGACCCTGGCATTCAGCGGTGTGACGGCCTACGTTGCCCAGCAGATGCGTGTTGGCTACCCGAACATTTTCGTGGTGCTGATCGGCTTCTACGGTCTTTTCTTCCTCACCAACAAACTCCGTGATTCGGCCTGGGGCCTGGTATCGGCATTTGCCTTGACCGGTTTCATGGGTTTCCTGCTGGGCCCGATCCTCAACCGTTACCTGGGTATGCAGGGCGGCGCTGAAGTGGTCAGCTCGGCTTTCGCGATGACGGCGCTGGTGTTCGGCGGTCTGTCGGCGTATGTGCTGATTACCCGCAAGGACATGAGCTTCCTCGGCGGCTTCATCACGGCAGGCTTCTTCGTGCTGCTGGGTGCGACACTGGCGGGCATGTTCTTCCAGATCAGCGGCCTGCAACTGGCGATCAGCGCAGGTTTCGTGCTGTTTTCCTCGGTCTGCATTCTGTTCCAGACCAGCGCCATCATCCATGGC
>NZ_JBFUIC010000200.1:0-8502 GCF_056402075.1 Pseudomonas sp. P4_C3 | reverse complement strand
CTTCCAGGCCGTCGAAGGACACCTTGCGGAAGTACTCGTCGATGGTCATGCCATCGGGGATCGGGAAGTTGGGCAGGAAGTGCGTGCCCAGCTTCACTTCGATGTTGCAGCGCTTGGCGATCTCGACAGTGTTTTCCAGCGCCTCGGGAATATCGCTGAACAACTCGGCCATTTCCTCGGCGCTTTTGAGGTACTGCTGATCGCTGTAATTCTTCGAACGCCGCGGATCGTCGAGGGCGCGGCCCTCACCGATGCACACGCGGGTTTCGTGGGCGGCGAAGTCTTCCTGCTTGATGAAGCGCACGTCATTGGTCGCCACCAGCGGCGCACCGAGCTTCTCGGCCAGCGCCACGGCGCCGTGCAGCTGTTCTTCATCGTTCGGGCGGTTGGTTCGCTGGATTTCCAGGTAGAAACGATCCGGAAACACGTCCATCCATTCGCGGGCAAGGGTTTCGGCCTCGGCGGAGTTGCCGCTGAGCATGGCCTGGCCGATCTCGCCTTCTTTGGCCGCCGACAGCATGATCAAGCCCGCATTGGCTTCAGCGACCCATTCGCGCTCGATGATGATCGCGCCATTGCGCTGACCATCTATATAGCCGCGGGAAATCAGTTCGGTGAGGTTGCGATAGCCTTCGGCGTTCATCACCAGCAGGCTGATCCGGCTCAGCGGGTTGTCCGGATCCTTGTTCGACAGCCACAGGTCGGCGCCGCAGATCGGCTTGATCCCGGCACCCATGGCGTTTTTATAGAATTTGACCAGGGAACACATGTTGTTCTGGTCGGTGACCGCTACGGCAGGCATGTTCATGCCGACCAGGGTCTTGACCAGCGGCTTGATCCGCACCAGACCGTCGACCAGGGAGTATTCAGTGTGCAGGCGTAGGTGAACGAATGAAGCCGGCATAGTGATCCTGCGTTAAGTCATGAAAACAACAAGGCCCGGATTGTACCGGGCCTTGGTAAAAAAAATCAGCCTCGCGACTAACTCTCGATGAGACCTTCCCGCGCCTCATACGCCAGCCGCACCGGAGCAAACGAACGCCGGTGAATCGGGGTCGGCCCAAGTCGTGCCAGCGCTTCCAGATGAACGGGCGTCGGGTAGCCTTTATGCCCGCCGATACCGTAACCCGGATAAATCAATTCGAACGCAGCCATTTCTCGGTCGCGACTGACCTTGGCCAGAATTGATGCGGCAGCGATGGCTGGAACCTTGCTATCGCCCTTGACCACGGCTTCGGAGCGCATCGGCAGTTTCGGGCAACGGTTGCCGTCGATCATCGCCAGTTTCGGCTGGACATGCAGCCCGGCGACCGCACGCTGCATGGCCAGCATGGTGGCGTGCAGGATATTGAGTTCGTCGATTTCTTCGACTTCGGCGCGAGCGATACACCAGCTCAGGGCTTTTTCGCAGATTTCGTCGTAGAGCTTTTCACGGCGGGCTTCGGTGAGTTTCTTCGAGTCGTTCAGGCCGAGGATCGGGCGGTTCGGATCAAGGATCACCGCTGCTGTCACTACCGCACCACAGAGCGGGCCGCGACCGACTTCATCGACACCGGCAACCAACTCTTCGACTTGCGCGACCAAGGTGAAATCCAGCCCCATCTGCATGCTTGTTTTACTCATTTAACTTGGCCGATCAGGTTCAGAACTGCGTCCGCAGCCTGGTTGGAGGCATCCAGACGCAGGGTCCGGTGAATCTCATCAAAGCCACGGGTCTGCTCTTCACCACCTTCGATCAGCGGTGACAAGGTCTGGGCCAGCGCTTCGACCGTGGCATCGTCCTGCAACAACTCGGGTACCAACAGACGCTGGGCCAACAAGTTCGGCAATGAAATGTAGGGGCTTTTCACCATGCGCTTGAGAATCCAGAACGTCAGCGGCGCCAGACGGTAGGCAACCACCATCGGCCGCTTGTACAGCAATGCTTCAAGCGTTGCGGTTCCGGAGGCAATCAGCACGGCGTCGCAGGCTGCCAGGGCCAGATGGGAGTTGCCATCGAGCAAGGTCAGCGGCAGATCACGACCGGCCAGCAACTCCTCCAACTGAGCCCGGCGCTGCGGACTGGCGCAAGGCATGACAAACCGCACGCCCGGGCGCAGCGCACGCAAGCGCTGGGCGGTATCAAGGAACAACGCGCCGAGTCGGCCAACTTCACCACCGCGGCTGCCGGGCATCAACGCCACCAGCGGCCCGTCAGGCAAACCAAGTTCGGCCCGCGCTGCGGTGCGATCGGCTTCGAGTGGAATGGCGTCGGCCAGGGTATGACCGACGAACCGCACCGGTACGCCCTTCTCTTCGTAGAATTTAGCTTCGAACGGGAATAGCGTGAGCATCAGGTCGCAACCTTCGCGAATCTTCAGCACCCGTTTCTGCCGCCAGGCCCAGACCGACGGGCTGACGTAATGCACGGTCTTGATCCCGGCTTGACGCAGCTTGAGTTCGATATTGAGGTTGAAGTCTGGCGCGTCGATACCGATGAACACATCGGGTTTCGCGTCGATCAGGTCGGCGACCAGCTTCTTGCGCCGTGCCAGCAACTCGCGTAACCGGCCCAGCACTTCCACCAGGCCCATGACGGACAGACGTTCCATCGGGAAGTACGGGGTCAGGCCTTCGGCCTGCATCAGCGGACCACCCACACCGATGAACTCGACAGCCGGGTGACGAGTCTTGAGCGCGCGCATGAGACCCGCACCCAGAATGTCACCGGAAGCCTCACCCGCTACCAGCGCAATACGCAGATTGGCCATGATTAGCGGGTAATGCCGCGGGTCGAAGACTGGATGGAGTCGCGGAACACCGCTACTTCCGGGAACTGCGCAGAAGGCTCGGCCAGTTCGACGAGCGCCTGTTCCACGGTCAGACCCTGGCGGTACACCACCTTGTAGGCACGACGCAGCGCGTGGATCGCATCTTCGCTGAAACCGCGACGGCGCATGCCCTCGAAGTTCATGCTACGGGCTTCGGCAGGGTTACCGAACACCGTGACATAGGCAGGAACATCCTTGCCGATCGCCGTCCCCATGCCTGAGAAGCTGTGGGCGCCAATGTGGCAATACTGGTGAACCAGGGTAAAACCGGAAAGGATTGCCCAGTCTTCCACATGCACATGGCCCGCCAGTGCAGTGTTGTTGACCAGGATGCAGTGGTTGCCGATAACGCTGTCGTGGCCGATGTGGGCATACGCCATGATCAGGTTGTGATCGCCCAGGGTCGTTTCCGAACGGTCCTGGATGGTGCCGCGGTGAATCGTCACGCCTTCACGGATGACGTTGTGATCACCGATCACCAGGCGGGTTTCCTCGCCCTTGTACTTCAGGTCAGGTGTGTCTTCGCCCACCGAGGAAAACTGGTAGATGCGATTGTGCTTACCGATTCGCGTCGGACCCTTGAGAATCACGTGTGGCCCGATGACTGTCCCCTCGCCGATTTCCACACCTGCGCCGACGATCGACCACGGGCCGACCTCGACGCCGTCAGCCAGAACGGCTGTCGGATCGATGATTGCACGAGGGTCAATCAAACTCATAGCTTGCGTTCCGCGCAGATGATTTCAGCGGAGCAGACAGGCTTGCCATCGACCGAAGCCTGGCATTCGAACTTCCAGATCTGACGCTTGCAGCTGATGAACTTGGCTTCAAGGATCAGCTGATCGCCTGGCAGAACCGGCTGGCGGAAGCGCAGCTTGTCCGAACCGACGAAGTAATAGAGCGTGCCGTCGGCCGGTTTCACGTCGAGCATTTTGAAACCAAGGATCCCGGCAGCCTGAGCCATTGCTTCGATGATCAATACGCCCGGCATGATTGGATGCGCAGGGAAGTGACCGTTGAAGAATGGTTCGTTGATGCTGACATTCTTGTAGGCACGAATGCGCTTGCCTTCAACATCCAGCTCCACTACCCGGTCCACCAGCAGGAACGGGTAACGGTGAGGCAGGTATTCGCGAATCTCGTTGATGTCCATCATTTCGGGGGGAAGCCTATGTAAAGATTGGGAGCGCGCGACTGACGCGCACCCCTCTAGCAAATCAAGGAGGCAGTCTAGCGGCTGTGCACACTTGATATGGAAATGGTATCAGCCATCTGATGAAGCATTACCGTCAGGGGTCACTTCCCCTACTTGCTTTTCCAGCTGGCGCAGACGTCGCGCGATGTCATCGAGCTGACGAATGCGTGCCGCGCTTTTGCGCCACTCGGCTGCCGGCTGCATGGCCGTACCGGAAGAATAGGCACCTGGCTCGGTAATCGAGTGGGTTACCATGGTCATCCCGGTAATGAAAACGTTGTCACAAATGTCGATGTGCCCCACCAGCCCTACGCCACCGGCGAGCATGCAGTGCTTGCCGATCCTGGTGCTGCCGGAGATCCCGACGCACGCCGCCATGGCGGTGTGATCACCGACCTGAACGTTGTGGGCAATTTGAATCTGGTTGTCGAGCTTCACACCGTTGCCGATGATGGTATCGGCCAGCGCACCGCGATCTATAGCTGTATTCACGCCGATTTCAACGTCATCGCCGATCAACACGCCACCGATCTGGGCGATTTTCTGCCAGATACCTTTTTCATTGGCAAAACCAAAGCCTTCGCCTCCGAGCACCGCTCCGGACTGAATGACGACCCGTTTGCCGACGCGAACGTCGTGATACAGGGTCACACGCGGCGCGAGCCAGCCACCCTCACCCACCACGCTGCGAGCACCGATGAAGCAATGCGCGCCGACAGTCGTACCGGCTGCAACCTGCGCACCGCTTTCGATCACCACAAAAGCACCGATACTCGCCGCAGGATCGACTACCGCATCCGCAGCGATCACTGCCGTGGGATGTATGCCGGCAGCGGCCTTGGGCTTGGGATCGAACAGGTGAGAAACGCGCGCGTAGGCTGCGTACGGATCCGGCACCACCAGCACATCCCCGCAATGACCTTCGGCGTCAGCGGCTTTGAGCAACAGCGCTGCAGCCTGACTGCCTGCCAGGTACTTACGGTATTGGGGGTTTGCAAGAAAGCTCAACTGAGCTGGGCCAGCCTCCTGCAAGGTGGCTAGCCCAGTAATTGCTTTCTCGGGGTCGCCACGTAGCGTGGCGCCGAGGAACTCGGCCAGCTGGCCGAGCTTAATGGTCACGGTCATGGGTTACTTCAGCTGATTCATGCGCTCGATAACCTGGCGAGTGATGTCGTACTGCGGCTTGACATCAATCACTGCGCCACGCTCGAAGACCAGGTCAAAAGCACCTTTCTTGATGACTTCTTCCACAGCGCTGTCCAGTTTCGGCTTGAGCTGTTTCAGCATTTCACGGTCGGCAACGGCTTTAGCTTCGTTCAGCTCCTTGGACTGGAACTGGAAGTCACGGGCCTTTTGCTTGAATTCAAGCTCCAGACGCTCCCGCTCGCCCTGCTGCATTTTGTCGCCACCGGCCATCAGGCGGTCCTGAATGCCCTTGGCGCTGGTTTCCAGCGCCTTGAGCTTGGTCAGCTGAGGACCGAACTTCTTCTCGGCATCCACGGCGTATTTCTTGGCCGCGTCAGACTCCAGCARAGCCATCTGATAGTTCAGAACAGCAATTTTCATGTCGGCGAACGCCGGACCTGCTACCAGTACGGTCGCCAGGAGAACCAATTGAGTCAACTTACGCACGATGCACTCCTACAAAATCCATTGTCGTTATTTTGGGACAGACGCTTAGAACGTCTGGCCAAGAGAGAATTGGAACACTTGAGTCTCAGCGTTATCCGGTTTCTTGACTGGCATGGCCAACGCGAAACTCAGAGGACCCAGTGCGGTGACCCACGTCACACCTACACCGACGGAACTGGCCAGGTTGCTCAGACTGACATCGTTGCACTGCGTGTTGGACTTCGACGCAGGGTTGGTATTGGTCGTCTGCTCGCACTTGGAGTCGAACACGTTACCCACATCCCAGAATACCGAGGTACGCAGGGATCGTTGATCCTTGACGAATGGCAGCGGGAACAGAACCTCAGCACCACCTTGAATCAGGACGTTACCACCGAACGGCAGTGGATCCTGGTCCGGGTCAGCAAGAGTACCCGGGTTGCCAGTGCTGAGTGCGCCGCGGCTCGGAGTACTACGCGGCCCCAATGTACTGTCCTTGAAGCCACGAACCGAGTTGAAACCACCAGCATAGTAGTTTTCATAGAATGGCAAGCCATCGGTCGAACCGTAACCGTCGCCATAACCCAATTCGGTGTGCAAGCGCATGGTGTAGTTGTCAGACAATGGCTGGAACAACTGGCCACGGTAATCGAGTTTGAAGAACGACAGGTCGCTACCCGGTACGGTAACTTCCGCCGTCAAGCTTTGAGAATGACCACGGGTCGCCAATACGCCTTTGTTCAAGGTGGACTCGGACCAGCCGGCCGAAGCCTTGAAGTTCAGGTACTGATCGCCTTCACGGTTAACGAAGTCGAAAATCTCGTCGACGGTGTATTGACCGGTCTTGATCTTGTCCTGTTGCCCAGTCAGGCCGAAGGTCAGGCGCGAAGTCTCGCTGATCGGGTAGCCGACGCTCACCCCTGCACCCAGGCTATCCACGGCATAGCTCGCTACATCGACGTCGAGGTCGTTGTAGTCGGTGGTGCGGTAGAAGGCGTTGTAACCCAGGCTCACGCCATCAGCCGTCCAGTAGGGGTCGACAAAACCAAAGTTGTAACGCGTCTGGTACTGGCTTTTGGTCAAGCCGATGCTGACCTTGTTACCGGTACCCAGGAAGTTGTTCTGGGTGATCGAGCCACCGAGGATCAGACCGGCACTCTGGGCGAAACCGACGCTGGCGGTAATCGAACCGGAGGCTTGCTCTTCAACGCTGTAGTTGACGTCCACCTGGTCATCGACACCCGGCACGGCCGGGGTTTCAACGTTGACTTCCTTGAAGAAACCCAGACGTTCCAGACGGGTCTTGGATTGGTCGATCAGGTAGGTCGAAGCCCAGCCGCCTTCCATCTGGCGCATTTCACGACGCAGCACTTCGTCTTCGGACTTGGTGTTGCCACGGAAGTTGATGCGGTTCACGTAAGCACGCTTGCCCGGATCGACCGCGAACAGGATGTCTACGGTGTGATCTTCATCGTGCGGTTGAGGCACGCCATTGACGTTGGCGAAGGTATAGCCCTCGTTACCCAGACGGCGGGTGATCAGTTCGGAGGTGGTGGTCATCAGCTTGCGCGAGAACACCTGGCCTTTTTGCACCAGCAGCAGGGACTTGACCTGGTCTTCAGGGACTTTCAGGTCGCCACTGAGTTTGACGTCACGAACGGTGTATTTCTCGCCTTCGTTGACGTTGACGGTGATGTAGACGTGTTTCTTGTCCGGCGTAATGGATACCTGGGTCGAAGCGATATCCATGTTGATATAGCCACGGTCCAGGTAGTAGGAACGCAGACGCTCCAGGTCACCGGACAGTTTTTCACGGGCGTACTTGTCGTCGTTCTTGAAGAACGACAACCAGTTGGTGGTCTTGAGTTCGAACAGGTCGATCAGGTCTTCATCGGGGAAAACCGTGTTGCCCACCACGTTGATGTGCTGGATAGCGGCAACCGTACCTTCGTTGATGTTGACCTTCAGGCCAACGCGGTTACGCGGTTGCGGCACCACTTCGGTGTCGACGGTAGCCGAGTAGCGACCCTGGGCGACGTACTGGCGCTGCAGTTCGTTACGAACACCTTCAAGGGTGGCACGCTGGAATATCTCGCCTTCGGCCAGACCGGATTGTTTGAGGCCTTTCATCAGGTCTTCGGTAGAGATCGCCTTGTTACCTTCGATCTCGATACTGGCAACAGACGGGCGCTCGACTACCGTGATGACCAGGACGTTGCCATCGCGGCCCAGCTGGATATCTTGAAAGAAACCGGTTTTGAACAACGCACGAGTGGATTCCACCAGGCGACGATCATCCGCCTGTTCACCGACGTTCAACGGCAAAGCACCAAAGACGCTACCCGCGGAGACCCGCTGAAGGCCATTGACGCGAATATCAGAGATAGTGAAGGACTCGGCGTGAACTTCGGCGATCATCAATACGGTGAGAACCGCAGTTAGCAGCAGACGTTTCATGAAGTCCTTTCTTATTCCAACTGGCAATAAACAAACTGCCGCAAAATGCGGCAGATTCGCAATTCAGCGAAGCGTTACAGTCGACCCAGATCATTGATCAGAGCAAGCAACATCACCCCGATCACCAAACTGATACCGATCTGTATCCCCCAACCTTGCACCCGATCCGACAAGGGACGACCACGCGCCCACTCGATCAGATAAAACAACAAATGCCCCCCATCCAGTACCGGAATGGGCAACAAATTCAGAACGCCCAGGCTAATACTCAGATAAGCAAGGAAATTCAAGAAGTCAGCAACGCCCGACTGGGCCGAAGCGCCCGCCACTTTAGCAATGGTTATCGGTCCACTCAAGTTTTTTACCGAGAGCTCGCCGAACAACATTTTCTTCAGAGAATCAAGGGTCAGCACGCTCATGGTCCAGGTG
>NZ_JBFUIC010000199.1:0-8543 GCF_056402075.1 Pseudomonas sp. P4_C3 | reverse complement strand
CCTCTGAAATCGAACACTGGCAGCAGTTCCTCGCCGCCTGGGCCTATCGCTTCAGTTCCCAGGTCAGCGTGCATTACCCCCGGGCCAGTTCGAAGAGCATCGCCGGATCGCGCTCGGCGCTGAGCAGGCCGACCTTGATGAGCGTATCCGGCAACCCGGCGTGCTCCAGGTGCAGGTCGAAACGCTGTACGCCGCTGTCACGACCGCAGAGGAACGCCGACAAGTCGCCGGTCAATCGGCGCAACGGAAACAGCAAGGCTTGATGGGACTGCACATCGAAATTGAGTTCGATACGCACATCGAAGCGGTCCGGCGGCAGGTAAAACGTCAACGCCAGCCGCCGCAACCCCAACAGGGCATCCAGATGCTTGAGCACCTGGGCCTCGAAACGCCGGGCCAGGCTATGCCTGGGCAGCGCCTGCACCTGGCTCAAGATGCGCAAGCCCATGCGCGACAAGGCCGTGGCGACCGAGGCTTCGAGGCCGATCCGGTCGACGGGCATTTGCCCCAGGTGATGCTGCAAGGCTTGATCGTCCGGAACCACCAGACCGTCATAGGCATTGGCCAGCACCCGCGCCGCCACCGGGTTGGGCGCGGCCACGATGCGGTGCCGAAACCCCAGCTCGTCGAGCTCACGGCGCAAAAGCGCTTCGAATTGCGGCCAGGCACCGAACAAGCCGAGGCTGGATTCGATCTCGAACACCAGGGCCCGGGGGTAATGCACGCTGACCTGGGAACTGAAGCGATAGGCCCAGGCGGCGAGGAACTGCTGCCAGTGTTCGATTTCAGAGGCGTCGTATTCGGCCGTGACAAAGCCTTTGCTCAAGGCCTGTGCCGCGCTCATGGACTGGCCGGGACGCAAACCCAGCGCCCGCGCCGCACTGTTGACGGCCTGCAGCACCCGGCGCTGGGCCGGGCCGGTCAGCAACGCCAGGGGTTCATCGGGATCGGCGCGCTGACGCAGTACCGCGTCCAGCGCCAATTGCGGGAAAACAATGCAGACCCAGCGCATGGCAACCTCAATGCCCCACGGCGAAGGCAATCGGCGCCGAACGGGCCAGGCCGCCGCGGCACTTGAGCACGCGCAGTTGTGCCGGTCGGGCATCGATGGCAATGCGCAGGGCCGCCGGCGAAGGGTTGATCGCTTCACCGAGGGGACGATAGGCGAAGGCCAGGGTCTGGCCGGTTTCCGCCGCCACCTGCAAGCGGCGCAAGGCGCGGTCATCGGCCTTGTGCGGCCAGCACAGCACCGCGCCGCAACTGCCCGAGCGCAGGCATTGTTCCGCGGCCCACAGCGCATCGCGCTCGCTGGCCTGGATGATCGACAACTGACGCAGATCCACTCCGGCGCCCTGCCACGCCTGGGGGTACGGCACACAAGGCGGCGCCACCAGCACGATGCGCTCGCCCGCCGCCGACAGCCGTGCCAGTGTCGGCCACACCAGTTGCAACTCGCCCACGCCCTGCCCGGCCAACAGGATTTCCGTCAGTGCCGCCTCCGGCCAGCCACCGCTGGGCAACGCGGCGTCCAGCGCAGCATGCCCGGTGGGTTGCGGGCTGGCAGCCGGTGGCGCAGGCCGGCCCTTCCAGACCTGGCCGCCATTGAACAGCGTATCCAGCGCAACGACGGCACCCATCAGCCTTGCCTCACCAGGCCACAGAACACGCCTTCGATGGCCAGGTCCCGGTCGGCTTCGACAATGATCGGCTGGTAGGCCGGGTTGCGCGGCAGCAGGCGAACCACATCGCCGACCCGCTCGAAGCGCTTGATGGTGACTTCGCCGTCGAGCCGCGCCACGACGATCTGGCCATTAACGGCCTCGGGGCTGCGGTGCACGCCCACCAGATCGCCGTCGAGGATGCCGTCCTCGATCATCGAGTCACCCCGCACCCGCAACATGTAGTCCGGCACCCGCGAGAAGATCGACGGATCGAGCAGCAAGCGGCTATGGACTTCCGCATCGGCCCCAATCGGCGCACCGGCCGCCACTCGGCCAAGCACCGGGATGTCCAGCAATTCGGGACGCGGCGGCTGCCCGAGCAGGCGAATGCCCCGGGCCTGATGCGGGTTGACCTCGATAAACCCGGCTTCGGTCAGCGCCAGCACATGCTTGCGCGCGACGCTGCGGGAGGCGAAACCGAACGCCTCGCTGATTTCAGCGAGGCTCGGAGGCTGACCGTGCTCGGCGATGCGATCGCGGATAAAGGTCAGGATGGCGGTACGGCGGGGAGTCAGAGTCGTCATGGAGTACATTTGTACTCTTTCGGCTTTTTCCTGGCAAGGACTTGTAGGAGCTGTCGAGTGAAACGAGGCTGCGATCTCTTGAGACCAGAGCAAAAAGATCGCAGCCTGCGGCAGCTCCTACAGGAAGCCGGTTCAAACGTAACGTCCAGCGCTCCGTACTCGAACAAAACGGACGATCAAAAAATAAGGCCTACCGTTCGTCGCCTTTCTAAAAAATTAGCCTCTCAAGAAAATAAAAATCCATAAAAAAAGTACAAACCGCACATTTATTCTTACAGAAATATTCTACTCAACATAGCAAGATCATTTCTGCTTGCCGAAAACTAAAATACAGATTCAAAAAGGAATTCCACAGTTCCACGCTAAAAACTATCCACACCAAAACAAAACCAAGCCACTAAGATTCCTAACATCATGCAGGACGCATCTTAAAAACATGCAGGAATCCCCCTACAACACAAAGTTCTCTCGCTTGCATCCAACAGCAAAATCAACTAATCCTTGCAACACCACTTAACACCAAGTGGCGCCCCAAAACAAAAGCAAAATGAAAAACAATAAACATGGAGAATCGCCACCCAATGACCAAAAATATTATACCCAGAGTTTCTTCCCTGGCATCCATATTCATAAAAGAACAACTAAAAGAACCCATTGCCTTTTTCTGGATCTTGATATCACCTTGTGCGATGTTCTATTTTTTTGCAACAACCAGGCAAGACCCCAACTATTTCTCGAGCAATTACATTACGATTTCAGCATGGTTTTATGCTTATATCTCTTCTAGTGTCGCATTATTTGGATTCGCCTTTTACATAATCGGAAGAAGGGAAAGCGGGTTCACCCGATCATTTATTTACTCCAGGGAATCAAAACTGATTTTTCTCTTATCGCACTTCACTGCCTACTCGCTAATATCAATATCTTACTGCACAGCCTTTTACTTAACGACCAAATTCCCATTTGAAAACTACAACCTCCATGAACTACTGAATATCGCACTACGCTTTTACATCTGCTTTATCATGTTTTGCACTTTCGGGGCTGCATTTTCATTGTTACCGATCAACTTTCAGAACTCGAACACTTTGCTTTCCATTTTTTCGTTCTGCATGCTGATTCTCGGCGTAATGAGTGCCAGCAGATCAAACCCCATCACCGACACTTTGAACCTCGCAAACCCACTGACACTTGCAAGCCAGATAATGGAACAAGGTCTTGAATCCAACAAACTCATCACGACAGCAATAATTCTTTTATTTATTTCAGTACTGCACAGAACGTTCAAGCACCTGAGAATCAATCCCGTATGGAGCCGATACTGATGAAAAAATTCACGGCGCAGAGCATCGATTTCTCCTATACAGACAACCCCCTCTTGACCCAGGCATCTCTTGAGGTTGCTCAAGGTAACATTGTCGGCATTCTGGGGCCCAACGGATCTGGAAAAACAACTTTTTTCGATATCGTCTGCGACCTTAAAAAAGCAAAGTCCGGCTTCATAAAAAACGACTTCAGTCACTTTTTATACCTTTCTCAAATCATCTCCACCCCCCCACCATTGCGCATGCGTGACATTTTTAAAATGGTGACTGCACTGTCATCAAGCGAGCCCATGACACAAGAAACAACCTTAGAAAAACTAAGTGCGTGGAGCCCTGCGATAGTTAACCGATACCAAGACATATGGAACAAAAAATCATCGCTGTGCAGCTACGGAGAGACACGCTGGTTCTTTACGCTCTCTCTTCTTTCAATGTCTGCAGATTTCGTGATTCTCGACGAACCTACTGCCGGTGTAGATCCAGAGTTTCGCCGCTATATTTGGCAATGCCTTCACGGCGCCGCCAGGGAGGGCACCGCCATTCTGGTTTCCTCGCATAATGTTGATGAAGTAATTAACCACTGTGATTATTTTTACATGATTAGCCAGCAACGCTTCAATCGCTTTGCCAATGGTAGTGAGTTCATGCATCGGTATGGCGTAAAGACTGTGGACGATGCGTTTATCCGAGCCGTTACTGAACCTGTATTCGCAACATAAGCAACTGGAAGCGCACACGGGGGAGCTGCCGCAGACCGCGACAGCTCCCGATGAGGAATGGAAATCGATTCAGTCGGTAAGCCCGGCAAGATAAGCCCACGGATAAATCCCCCGCTCATGCCCGTCGCTGAACACCAGTTGCAGGCCATAACCCTGGGAGTGCAACTCGATCACCTGAACCCGCGCATCCACCAACGGCGCCATCCCCCGCAACCGAAACGCCCGGCACTGCGAGCACGGGCACTGGCGACGCAATTCGGCGTGTTCGAACACCTGTTCACGACCATCCGGCCAGTTCAGTCGCAACTGCTGTTTGCTGCGGGAGTTGCCAATCGCCAGCGGGTTCATTGCAGTTGACTCAAGGCGATGCGCACGGCCTTGCGCACTTCAGGGTCGCCGTCGTCTTGTGCGCCCTGCAATGCCGCAATGGCCCGTGGGTCGTTCAATTCGCCGAGGGCCAACGCGGCTTCCTTGCGCAGGTTGCTGATGCGGTGGCCGAGGGTGTCGATCAGCGCTTCGAATGCAGGTACAAAACGCAAGCGACCGAGGCTGCGGGTGGCGCGCAGACGCACTTGCCAGTAATCGTCGCCCAGGGCGTCGATCAGGGCCGGGCCGGCGTCGAGGTGGCCGACCTTGCCCAGGGTGGTGGCGGCTTCTTCGCGGACTTGCCAGGCAGCGTCCCGCAAGGCCTGGCGCAGGGCCGGCAGCACCTGTGCGTCAGACGCCAGGCCCAGCGCCCCGGTGGCGGCACGCCGCACCTCGGTGTCCGGGTCATCGCTGGCCAGCCGCGCCAGTGCCGGCAAGGCATCGAGTTGCTTGAGCCAGCCGAGTACGCCCACCGCCTCGCGGCGCACGCTGGCGCTTGCATCGTCCAGTGCCCGGGCAGCCGCATCGGCGGCTTCGGGGCAACGCAACTCGCGCAACGCCCGGAACGCGGCAATGCGTACGCCGCTGTCGGCGTGCCCGGTCCACGGCAGAATGACCCGGCCCGCCGCTTCACTCTTGAGCAGGCTGAGGCTTTGCGCAGCGGCCACCTGCACTACCGGGGATGGATCCGTCAGCGCCTGGCACAACGCCTCGACCACCGGCGCGTCCTCCCAGGCTTCCAGCAACCGCGCGGCTTCGGCGCGAACGTCTGCAATCGGGTCTTCGGCCAGTCGATTGATCAACCACAGCAGGCCGTCCGGCTCCTCGAGATCGGCCAGTTCGATCAGTGCGATCCGGCGTACACCGGCATCCTCGTCGGTCAGGCGCGGTTGCAGGGCAAGAATGTCGTCGTTATCGGTTACATCGAATAGTGAGGTCATAGGGCAAATCGCGGCAGTTTGTTTTCAGGGGGAAGTCCGAGCGGGTTCAGGCGCGGCAGTTGCCGACCGTCTTCGTGTCGCAGGAGTTCGAGGCAATGGCGCTTGAGATGCGAGAATTCAGGGCGGGTCATCAGCTCCGTGCTGCGCGGCCGGGGGAATTCCAGGCGCAGGTCTTCGATGATCCGCCCGGGGCGCGAGCTCATGACCAGCAAGCGATCGGCGAGGAACAGCGCTTCGTCGATGTCATGGGTGACAAAGACCACGGTGGTGCGGATGCGCGTCCAGATGTCCAGCAGCAGTTCCTGCATGTTCAATCGGGTCAGGGCATCGAGGGCACCGAAGGGCTCGTCCATCAGCAACAGGCGCGGACGGTTGACCAGCACCCGGGCAATTTCCACCCGTTGCTGCATGCCCCCGGAGAGCTGGTCGGGCCAACACCCGGCAAAACCTTCGAGGCCCACCAGTGCGAGGATTTCATCCGCCGCCTTGTGCCGTTCGACCTTGCCGACGCCTCGCATTTTCAAGCCGAACGCCACGTTGTCGCGCACAGTGCGCCACGGAAACAGGGTGTGCTGCTGGAACACCATGCCGCGCTGGGGCGATGGACCGGAGACTGCTGCGCCATCGACGTTGAGCGTGCCGGTGCGCGGTTGCAGGTGACCGGCCAGCGCGCCGAGCAAGGTGGACTTGCCGCAACCGGACGGCCCGAGAATGCACACGAACTGCCCCGGCTCGATCTGGCAATCGAGGCCTTGCACTGCYTCGAAGGCAGTGTCGCCCTCGCCCAGGTTGATCGACAGCCCACGAATATCGATACGCCCTTCCAGATGTTGAAAAACGCTCATCAGGCTTTTCCTCGTGGTCGATGCCAGGGCGTGAACAACCCGCCCAGACGTTTGATCAACAGGCTGCTGCCCATCCCGAGCACGCCGATCAGCAACATGCCGACCACGATGTCGGCGTAGTTCTGGATGGTGTAAGACTCCCAGGTGTAATAGCCGATGCCGAATTGGCCGGAGATCATTTCCGCCGTCACCAGGCAGAACCACGAGGTGCCCATGCCGATGGCCAGGCCGGTGATGATGCTGGGCGCAGCCCCCGGAAGAACGACCTCCAGCAGGATTGCCCGGCGCCCTGCCCCGAGGCTTTTTGCCGAGGCGATCAGCCGTGGGTCGACGCCTTCGACGCCGTGCACGGTGTTGAGCAGGATCGGGAACAGTGCGCCGGTGAAAGTGATGAACACCATCGACAGTTCCGAGGAGGGAAACATCAGGATTGCCAGGGGAATCCACGCCACGGCCGGGATCGGGCGCAGTACTTCCAGGGGTGGCAGCAACAGATCTTCGGCCCATTTCGAGCGGCCGATGGCCAGGCCCAGGGCCACGCCGATGATCAGCGCCGCGAAGTAACCGGCGAACACCCGGCCGAGGCTGCTGCCCAGGTGCTGCGCGAGCTTGCCCGAGTCGCCTAGGCCGAGGGCGGCTTCAATGACCGCCACGGGTGTCGGGACATTGGCGAAGGTCACCAGGCCGAGGTTCCAGTGGTGGCTGGCGGCGAGTTGCCAGAATACGAGGCAGAGCAGCAAGGATGCGGCTCTGGGAATCCAGCGTGAATATGATCGGTACACAAATCCTCCTCTCGACCCAAACCTTGTAGGAGTGAGCCTGCTCGCGATAGCGGTTTCACGTTCAACATTGATGTCGACTGACCCACCGCCTTCGCGAGCAAGCTCGCTCCTACAGGGGGCTGTGGTGTTTCGGCTGTTAGCGAACGGCCACGGCCTGCGCAGTGGCATCAGTGAAGTCAAAGACCTTGCCGCCCTGGGCCGTGGCGAACTGTTGGGCCTGGCCTTTGAGCAGGAACGCACTCAGCTGCCCTTTCCCATCGGTGGCAAACCACGCCTGATCCGCCAGCAGCTTGATCCCGCTGTCGCTGGCCTGGGCGTACACCGCGCGGATGCTCTTGCCTTCCTGCTTGAGCCCGGCCAGCGCGGTAAACGCCGCTTGCGCCGAGGCGTACTGGCGGACTTTCGGCTCACCGCGCACCCAGATTTCCGCCACGTGGCTGAAGTCGGTGATGGCTTTGCCGCTGGAGGCATCGACGGCTTTGAGCGGTGTCTGGTCGTAATTGGCCAGTTGCGCGCTGTAGTCCAGGTTCGAGGCCTTGAAGGCGGCGCGGATGTATTGGTCGTCGATGAAGGTGTTGAGATCGAGACCGCGATCGGCCTTCTTCAACAACTTGAGGGTATCAATGGCGGTGCCGACGGCCTGGCGATATTCCGGCTTCCAGCTCAGGTCGCGGGTCTGCACACCGAGAGGGCCATGGAACAGGTAATTGACCTCGGCATCGACCCCGGTGACCTTGGCGATCAACTCGCTGTATTTCTCCGGTTCAGCCGTCAGCAACTGGTTGGCTTCGATACTCGCCCGCAGGTAAGCGACGACGATTTCCGGGTACTTCTTCGCATAGGCCTGATCGACCAGCGCACCGTGGAAGGTCGGCGCGTTGGCCTGGGCGCCGTCATAAATCTTGCGCGCGAAACCGCGGCTGGGGAACAGTTCGGCGAAGGGCACGAAGTCAGCGTGAGCATCGATCTTGCCGGCCTGCAACGCGGAGCCGGCGACTTCCGGCGGCTGGGCGATGATGTTCACGTCCTTGAGCGGGTCCCAGCCCTGGGCCGCGACGGCGCGCAGCAGCATGCCGTGGGCGGTGGAAGCGAACGGCACGGAAATGGTCTTGCCCTTGAGCTCTGCCAGCGACTGCACGCCCGATGCGCTTGGCACCACGATGCCGTTGCCGCTGCCCTTGATACTGCCCGACAGCACGCTGATGAACAGGCTGTGCTTGCCCGCCGTTTCGAACGCCACGCCGTTGAACGCGCCGGGGAAGTCGGCCATGGCGCCGAAGTCGAGTTTGCCGGCCACCATCTCGTTGGTCAGGGGGGCGC
>NZ_JBFUIC010000198.1:0-8563 GCF_056402075.1 Pseudomonas sp. P4_C3 | reverse complement strand
CCCAGCTAGCAGGGCCTGCTGCGCAGTCCAACGGGAGCAAGCTCCCTCGCCACACTTTTGTATGTTTGATGTTGGCTGGGCGATCGCCATCGCGAGCAAGCTCGCTCCCACAGGGATTCGGGGTGGTCTCCCCGCCACGCTTACACCCACATCACCCGATGCTGCTCGATGAGTTTCGCCGATGGTCGCCCCGGTGCCATCGTCCGCGAAACCTTCTTGCGTGCCCCGTCGAACGAGATCAGTCTCAGGAGCAGCATCGGCCTTCGCCCCTGCGCTCCGGGCACAGACGAGCGCGTACCTCTCAGCGAGGATATGAAGATGAAATCTGCTTTCGTCGTTCTGCTGATGACCCTCGCTCTCTGCCACTCGCCCCTCGTCAGCGCAGCTCCCGCCGCCAACGCCGTTGTGCCCTTCCACGTCGATATCCAGGATCAACAGCTCACTGACCTGCGTAACCGCATCGCGGCAACGCGCTGGCCGGACAAGGAGACGGTGGGCGATCGATCACAAGGTGCACAGCTGGCGAAACTGCAGGAGCTGGTTCGCTACTGGGGCACGAACTATGACTGGCACAAGGCCCAGGCGCAGCTCAATGCCTTGCCCCAGTACACGACCACCCTCGATGGGGTCGCTATCCATTTCATCTGGGTGCGCTCGCCCCGGCCGAATGCTTTACCGATGATCCTGACCCACGGTTGGCCAGGCTCGGTACTGGAGTTCATCAAGGTGGTCGGCCCGCTCACCGATCCGGCTGCTCACGGGGGCAATAGCGCGGATGCATTCGACGTGGTGATTCCGTCGATCCCCGGCTACGGCTTCTCCGGCAAACCGACTGAGCCCGGATGGGACCCGGACCATGTGGCCCGGATCTGGGGGCAATTGATGCAGCGTTTGGGGTACTCCCGCTACGTTGCCCAGGGTGGCGACTGGGGTGGCCCCATCACGAGCGCCATGGCGCGCCAGTCCGTGCCCGGGTTACTGGGCATTCACCTCAACCTGCCGGCGACGGTCCCGCCGGAAGCGACCGCAGCACTTGCTGCCGGCGGTCCCGCGCCTGTGGGGTATTCCGAGCAGGAGCGTGCGACCTACGACGCGCTGGCCGCATCGATTAAACAGGGAAACCTGGCCTACAGCGCGATGATGGCCGCGCGGCCGCAGCTGATTGGTTACGGCGTAACGGATTCTCCGGCGTTCCTCGCAGCGTTCATGCTCGGTCACCCGGGATTTTCCAAGTGGTCGTATGGCGCCGACCCACAGCAATCGCCAGGCAAGGATGAAGTACTGGACGACATCACGTTGTACTGGTTGACCAACAGCGGCGCCTCGGCAAGTCGGCTGTATTGGGAAAACAAAGGGCGCAGCCCGCTTTTTTCTGCGGCACAGAAGACCGGCGACATCACACTGCCGGTGGCCGTCACGGTATTCCCTGATGATGTCTATTTCCCGCCGGAGAGCTGGGCCCGACGCGCCTATCGCAACCTGATCTACTTCCATCAGGCTGCCAAGGGCGGCCATTTCGCCGCGTGGGAACAGCCGGAGCTGTTTGTCGAGGAGCTGCGCACGGCGTTTCGGCCGCTGCGCTGAATCACCTTCGTATCAATTGGGGTCCAGCAACCCGCCACTCCAGTTACGCGACACCCGGCTGCCGGTGAATTTCGCCACCCCCATACCCTGGGGTATCAGGCGATCGCGATACCGCGTCACCAGG
Source organism: Pseudomonas sp. P4_C3 (assembly GCF_056402075.1). Classification (NCBI taxonomy): domain Bacteria; kingdom Pseudomonadati; phylum Pseudomonadota; class Gammaproteobacteria; order Pseudomonadales; family Pseudomonadaceae; genus Pseudomonas; species Pseudomonas sp. P4_C3. The sequence continues at coordinate 6,855 of NZ_JBFUIC010000198.1, read as the reverse complement.
CGCCCCGCTTGCTCGGCGTGCAGCACCACTTCGGAAGACGGGTCGCCCGGCCGTCCAAGGATTCGTGCAAAACGCTGGCCTTCTTCGACAAAATCCCCCAGCTCTTTTTCGAAGATCAGCACGCCGGGTTGCGGCGCGAGGATAGTTTCCATGTGGCCCATTTCCACGGCTTCGACGGGCCAGTCTGCAGGCGCCACTGACTCATCGATGACGCCGCAACTGCACAGCCAGTCGTACAGCCCTTCGGCATCCGACTCGGCGAAATGATCGCTGACATCGCCCTGCCCGCGCAGCTCCAGGGTCGCAGCCATGCGGTGCTCGGTGACGCCTTCGCGCAGCCACGGGGCAATGATGGTTTCCTCGAAGGAGCCATCGTCGCCGTCATCCCAGATGATCGCCACGTCCATCTTCATCGCCGCCGCCAGTTCGCGGCCACGGGGCCAGAAACTGCGGTGCACGTACAGGTACGGTAGCGCCTCGTCATCGGTGTGCAGATCGAGTATCACATCGGCCGGGGCGGCCAGTTGCACCAGTTTCTTTTGCCATTGCTGAACGCAGGTCGAAGGTCGTTCCATGGCCGCCGACTGGTCGAACGAACGATTGAAGTTATGCCCGGTGGCGTCATGGTAACGACCGAGGATCCGTCCCTGGCGAAACTGCCCGATGCCCAGCGGATTGGCCTGCGGCACCACGGTGATGTTGCCTTTGAGCCGGCCCTGGGTTTCGGCGGTTTGCAGTCGTTGCATCAGCAGGTGCAGGACCAGCATCCCGGCGATTTCATCGGCATGTACGCCGGCTTGCAGGTGCACGTTTGGCCYGCTGCCGTCGCCGGCATAGCGCCAGGCACCGACCCGCACAGCATCGCCGTTGTTGTTGCTGACACTGAACGAAATATCCTGCGGCATTGGCTTTCCCTCCTGTCATGACCGTTGAAAAACGCTGTATCGCTGCTGTCGAGGCTGGTGATTGAACAGACGTTCAACTAAGCTCGGCAGCGTGGAACCTCACCCAAGGACAGCCTTGTGACGACCGATGCCCCGAAAAACCGCCGCGCCGAACCCGATGACCGTCGCGAAATGCTGGTAGCCGCCACCCTGCGCTGCCTGAGCCGCGACGGTCACGCCGGGATCTCCGTGCGACGCATCGCTACCGAAGCCGGGGTGTCCGTGGGGTTGCTCAACCATCACTTCGGCAGCATCGAGGCACTGATCGCCGACACCTACCAGCGGCTCGCCAGTGAACTGACCACGGCCCTGCTCCAGGAAATCGAACAGGCCCAGACACCCGCGCAAAAGGTCGATGCCTTCCTGGAAGGCTCATTCTCGCCCAGGGTCATGGACCCGAAACTGCTCGGTGTGTGGGTGGTGTTCTGGAGCCTGATCCGTCACTCCGAACACGTCAGCCAGTCCCACGAAAAAAGCTACCGCGCCTACCTCGATCTGATCCGCCAGTTGCTCGACGGGCTGGCCGCCAGCGAAGGCTTCGTGATTCACGACACCCGCCTGGCCGCCATCGGCCTATCGGCGATGCTCGACGGTCTCTGGCTCGAGTGGTGCCTGAACCCCGAGACCTTCAGCGCCGCCAACGGACTGCATATCTGCCGCTGCTGGATAAAAGGGCTGCGTCACGGGGCATTCAGCACCGACGACGCCCTGTGACGGATGCCGGCCGAAGATCATCGCCAGGGTGCCGCTGACGGCGGTCTACCCTTGTCGAACTCATCAGGCCGACCTGCGTACCGGCGTCCCGCGCCGCTCGGCAAAGGCAAACAGCGCTTCGATCAGGAACGTCAGGCAGACATACACCCCGGCCACCAGCAACAAGGGTTCGTACACCTGCAGGGTTTGCGCGCGGACCACGTTGGCGGCGCCGAGCAGATCGATCACGGCGATGGTCGACGCCAGCGCCGTGGACTTGAGCAGCATCACGGTTTCCCCGGCCAGGGTCGGCAGCAACAGGCGCATGGCCCGGGGCAAGCGTACCCGCAGCAAGGACTGGCGCGCGGTCATGCCGAAGGCCGAGGCCGCTTCCATTTCACCCTTGGGCACCGCCAGCAGGCCACCGCGGATCACTTCGCCGACATAAGCGCCGACCGACACCACCAGGGCGAACACGATGTACCAGTAACCGTCGCGCAGGTAGGGCCAGAGGAAACTGCCGCGAATCAGCGGGAACTGGGCAAACAGGCTGCCCAGGCCGTAGTAGAAAATGTAGATCTGGATCAGCAACGGCGTACCGCGGGTCACGCTGGTGTAGAACAGGCTGACCTTGGCGATCACCTTGTTTTTCGAAATCCGCGCCAGCGCCACCAACACCGCCAGGACAAATCCGAACACACTGGCGATCAACAGAATCGCGAGGGTGGTTTGCAGCCCACGGCCCAACAGTGCCGCGTATTCAACTATCCACGCTGGAATCATTTCATTCTCTCTGCCGGTTCAGTCAACAAGAGGCATCCAGCGACGAATACGTCGCTCAAGCCGACCCGACACATAGTTCGACGCCAACGTCACCGCGTAATACAACGCGGCAGCCGTGAGGTAGAACAACAGATAGTGGCGCGTCGATCCCGCGCCTTGCTTGGCGGTGTACAGCAGCTCGTTGGTGCCAACCACGCTGATCAGCGCACTGTCCTTGATCAGGTTGATCCACAGGTTGGCCATCCCGGCCATGGCGTAAGGCGCCATGATCGGCAGCGTGACCCGGCGGAACAGGCCGAAACCGTTCAGGCCGAATGCCTTGGCCGCTTCGATCTGGCCGAAGGGAATCGCCTGGATCGCCGCGCGGAAAATCTCCGAGGCGTACGCGCCCTGCACCAGCCCCAGCACCACGATGGCCGCCAGCGGACCGCTGACATTCACCACGTCGTAGCCGAGCCGGGTCATCAGCGAATTGAGGAGCATGGAGCCGACGTAGTACAGCAACAGAATCAGCAGCAATTCCGGCACCGCCCGGAACAACGTGGTGTAGCCGCGCATCAGCGCTGCAATCGCCTTCGGCGCGCCCAGCTTGAGGCACGCCACCACCAGCCCGATGGCCAGCCCGAGCACAAAGGCCCCGGCGGAAATCTGCAGGGTCATCCAGAGCCCCTTCAACAGCGCACTGCCCCATCCCTGCTCGGTGAAATTGATCAGATCGAACATTGTCGGCATTTCAGTCTCCAGTATGCGGTCGTGAACACACCGCCGGATCCTGTGGGAGCGAGCTTGCTCGCGATGAGGCCATGCCAGTCAATATCAATGGTGACTGAACCACCGCTATCGCGAGCAAGCTCGCTCCCACAGGGATCTGCTTTTCCTCAGGACTTGCGCTTCGCCCATTCAGTCAGAACGCCGGCTTCACGCTGGTGCCGAAGTAGCTCTGGGACAGCTCGTCATAGTCCTTGCTCGCCAGCAATTCCTGGATGGCCTTGTCGAGTCTGGCCTTGAGTTCGGCGTCGTCCTTGCGCAGGCCGGCTCCCACGCCTTTGCCGAAGATCGGGTCGTAAGGCACGGTGCCGAGGTAGGCCAGGTCCTTGGCGTCCGGGGTCTTGATGAACGCGGCCATGGCGGTGCCGTCGGCCATCATCAGGTCGATGCGCCCGGCAATCAGGTCGGCGTTGGCCGAGTCCTGGGTGTCGTAGTACTTAACGTCGGCAATTTTTTCGTAGTAGGTCTTCAGATAACTGGCGCTCACGGTCGAGTTCTGCACGCCGATGATCTTGCCCTTGAGGTCATCCGGGTACTTCTTCACCGACGCCTCTTTCGGGCCGACGACGGCAATCGCCGAATCGTAGTAGGCCTTGCTGAAGGCGATCTGTTTTTCGCGTTCTTCGGTCACCGACATCGAGGAAAAGATCACGTCGATCTTCTTCGCCAGCAGCGACGGAATGATGCCGTCCCACGCCACTTCCTTGATCTCGCAATCGGCTTTCATTTCGCTGCACAGCTTGTGGATCAGGTCGACTTCGAAGCCTTTCCACTCACCATTGGCCTGCTTTTCGGTGTACGGCGGATAGGGTTCCGCTGCCACCGCGAACCTGATCGGCTGCGCTTGGGCCGTACTCATGCCGGCCAGCAATACGCAGGCCGCACCGGTCAACCAGTTTGCAAAACGTCGATTTCCCATGTTGTTTTCCCGTCTTTTTATGATGAGTTAGCGAGTCTGATGAGCGTTGACGAATTGTCGGCAACGCTCGCTGCGTGGGTGTACGAACACTTCGTCCGGCGAACCGGTTTCCTCGATCAGCCCTTGATGCAAAAAAGCGACTTTGGAAGAGACATCGCGTGCGAAGGCCATTTCATGAGTCACCAGGATCATGGTCCGGCCTTCTTCGGCGAGGGAGCGGATCACCCGCAGCACTTCCCCGACCAGTTCCGGGTCGAGTGCCGAGGTGGGTTCATCGAACAGCATGACCTTGGGCCGCATGGCCAGGGCCCGGGCGATGGCCACCCGTTGTTGCTGTCCCCCGGAGAGAAACGCCGGGTACTCGTTGCGCTTGGCCGCAAGGCCGACGCGTTCGAGCAGGGCTTCGGCCCGCTCTGTGGCCTCCGCACGGCTTTCACGCAGGACCTGGGTCGGCGCTTCGATGAGGTTTTCCAGCACCGTGCGATGGGGCCAGAGGTTGAAGTTCTGGAACACCATGCCCAGGCTCGACCTTATGCGCACAAGCTGTTTGGCGTCCGACACCAGCGGTGCGCCGGGGCGATTCTGGTTAAGGTGAATGCTTTCGCCATCGACCAGGATGCGGCCCTGGTCCGGCACTTCGAGCATGTTGATGCAGCGCAGCAAGGTGCTTTTTCCCGAGCCGCTGGCACCGATCAGGGAGATCACGTCGCCCTCGCGGGCGGTCAGGGAAACGCCCTTGAGCACTTCGATATTGCCGAAGCGTTTGTGCAGGCGATCGACTTCGATCATGGTCTTGACCGCGGCCCGTTCGACGGTCGCAGTACTGGTCACCGTGCCGATCACCAACCTCGGCGCTTCGCCATTGAGCACTTGAACAAAGCCGCGAATGCGCTGACAGGCCTGGGCCAGGCGCTCTTCACTCAGGGTAAATGAAAGCCGCACAAAACCCTGGGCCGGCTCGCCGAATGCCGCCGCATCCAGCACCGAGACACCGGCTTCGCGCAGCAGGCGCCAGGCGAATTCCAGCGAGGTCAGGCCGGTGCCACGCACGTCCACCAGCACGAACATGCCGGCATCGGGGTTGAGCACGCTGATGCCCGGGCAATTCGCCAGGCCGGACACCACCAGGTCGCGGCGCCGACGATAGATCTCGCGCATGCCGTGGGTGACTTCGTCATGGGACTGCACGGCCTTGAGCGCCGCTTCCATGACAAACCCGGGCAAGCCATACAGCATGCTCAGCACCAGGGTTTCGACATGGTTGACCAGGGCTTCATGGGCCACGACCCAGCCGATGCGCCAACCGGTCATGGCATGGGATTTCGACAGGCTGCCGATCACCACGCAACGCTCGGCCATGCCCGGCAACGCCGCCAGGCTCAGGTGTTCGCGCTCGTAGGCGAGGCTCTCATAGACCTCGTCCACCACCACCCACAGGTCACGGGCGATGGCGAGGTCGGCGATGGCTTGCAGCTCTTCGCGGCCCAGCACCACGCCAGTGGGGTTGTTCGGGTTGGAGAAGAAGATCGCCCGGGTGCGCGGGGTAATGGTCTTGGCCAAGACGGCGGCATCAAGGCGGAAACCCGAGTCCGCGGCACAGGGTACCCGCACCAGCGTGGCGCCGGACGCCTTGAGCGTGGCTTCGTAGGTGACGTACATCGGATCGAAGGCAATCACTTCGTCGCCAGCACCGAGCAGGCACATCGAGGTGGCGAACAAGGCGTTCTGCGCACCTGCCGTGAGAATGAYGTTGGACGCCTGCAGTTCGCGGTCGATCAGTTGGCTGTAGCGGCCGGCAATGGCCTCGCGCAAGGCCTGGCGGCCGGCGATCTCGGTGTAGTGGGTATCCCCTTCACGCAAGGCGTGGATGGCAGCGTCGGTGATGAAATCGGGGGTGGGGAAATCCGGGTCGCCGACGCTGAGGATGATCACGTCCTCGCCATTGCGCTGTGCCGCGCTGGCCGCGTAGTGAATATCCCAGGCGGCAACGCCTTGGCCACTGATCCGCTCTACAAAGGGTGAAAACCGCATGCCAGTGCCTCGTTCGAATTGAAGAAACGCAAGCCCGCAACCAGCCGGGGGAAGGTGGCCCCCAACATAGTCGAGACTGAACACTCGTTCAACAGAAAACTCGCAAGGCTTCGCGTTCAGCGCAAACAGGTCGTTTTCACGACAGCCGCGCCGTTTTTCAGCACTGCGCAATCAAGCGACGTGAAGCGATTTTGCTGACCGCGCCAATCACCAGCGCAATGACGATCAACCCGGCGGCGACGGCGAACGTCAGCCGCATCCCCTGTGCGATGGCCTCAGGTTGCGCCTGCAAAATATCCTGGCTGGCCGTGCCGAAGGCGAACACTGCCCCCATGACCGAGGCGCCCGTGATCARCCCGAGATTGCGCGACAACCCGAGCAAMCCGGACACCACACCACGCTGCTGCGMCTCAATWTCCRGCATSACGGCGGTATTGTTSGCCGCCTGGAACAGCGCATAWCCGGCGGTAATGACAGCCAGCGGCACGATGTAGCCGGGCACACCGAACGCCATCGGCAAGGCCGGCAGGATGCAAGCGCCGGTCAACATGGCGATCAATCCAATCGTGCTGGCTCGATACGTGCCCAGACGATCGACCCATCGGCCCGCCGGTACGCCTGCCAGTGCGACCACCAGCGGCCCCGTCGACATTGCCAACCCAACGCTCGCTGCATTCAACGTCAGTGCGCCAGTGAGGTAAAACGGCCCTACCACCA
>NZ_JBFUIC010000197.1:0-8576 GCF_056402075.1 Pseudomonas sp. P4_C3 | reverse complement strand
ACCTTTTACACGACGCTGATCCGTGGTGTGCCCGACCTGGTGTTGATGCTGCTGATTTTCTACAGCCTGCAAGGCTGGCTCAGCGCCCTGACCGACTCCATGGGCTGGCCCTACATGGAAATCGACCCATTCGTGGCCGGGATCATCACCCTTGGTTTTATCTACGGGGCGTATTTCACCGAGACCTTTCGCGGGGCGATTCTGAGTGTGCCACGCGGGCAACAGGAAGCCGCGGCGTGCTTTGGCCTGAACCGCTGGCAGCGCTTCCGTTTCGTGGTGTTCCCGCAAATGATGCGTTTTGCATTGCCGAGCCTTGGCAACAACTGGCTGGTGCTGCTCAAGGCCACGGCGCTGGTATCGATCATTGGTTTGTCGGACCTGGTCAAGGTCGCGCAGGAGGCCGGCAAAAGCACGTTCAATATGCTTGATTTCCTGCTGCTGGCCGCAGCGCTTTACCTGCTGATCACCAGCGCTTCGAACTACGTCTTGCGCGTGCTGGAACGGCGCTACAACCAGGGTGTACGGGGGATGGCGCGATGATCGAGTTGATTGCCGAATACTGGAAACCCTTTCTGTTCAGCGACGGCGAGACCCTCACCGGGTTGGCGATGACCCTGTGGTTGCTGGTGGCGAGTATTGCCATGGGCTTTTTCCTGTCGTTGCCCCTGGCGATCTTGCGAACCTCGCGCTGGGGCGTTTTGCGTTGGCCGGTTCAGCTGTTTACCTACATCTTTCGCGGCACGCCGTTGTATATCCAGTTGCTGATTTGCTACAGCGGGATCTACGGCATTGCCGTGGTCCGTTCGCAGCCATTGCTCGAAGCGTTTTTCCGCGACGCAATGAATTGCACCTTGCTGGCGTTCACCCTCAACACCTGCGCCTACACCGTGGAAATCTTCGCCGGAGCGATCCGCAGCATTCCCTACGGTGAAATCGAAGCGGCACATGCCTATGGCCTGAGTGGCTGGCGCCTGTATCTGCAACTGATCCTGCCTTCGGCGCTGCGCCGGGCGCTGCCGTACTACAGCAACGAAGTGATCCTGATGTTGCACGCGACTTCGGTGGCGTTCACCGCAACGATTCCGGACATCCTGAAAATCGCCCGGGATGCCAATGCGGCGACCTTCATGACGTTTCAGGCTTTCGGTATCGCCGGTCTGCTGTACCTCGTGCTGTCCTTCGGGCTGGTCGGCGCGTTCCGCCTGGCGGAGAAGCGCTGGCTGAGCTTTCTCGGCCCGGCCCACTGACTTCCATTCTTTGTCCAGAGCGGCGCCGATAAGCGTGCCGTTCCAGGAGTACTCGCATGTACAAACTCACAGTTGAAAATCTGTATAAACGTTTTGGTGACAATGAAGTGCTCAAGGGCGTCTCGTTGAACGCACGGGCAGGGGACGTGGTGAGCATGATCGGCGCCAGCGGTTCGGGTAAAAGCACCATGCTGCGCTGCATCAACTTTCTGGAGCGTGCGGACGAAGGCGCCATTGCTCTGGATGGCGAGCGAGTCCTCACCCGTCAGGGCGTCGGTGGCATGCGCGTTGCCAACCCGAAGCAGTTGCAGCGCTTGCGCACGCGATTGGCGATGGTGTTCCAGCATTTCAATCTGTGGAGCCACCTGACCGTGCTGGAAAACATCGTACTGGCGCCGTGTCGAGTCCTGGGTATGAGTCGCAAGGCCGCCGAAGAGAGCGCACGGGCGTATCTGGACAAGGTCGGCTTGCCGCAACGGGCGGCCGATCAGTACCCGGCGTTTCTGTCGGGCGGGCAGCAGCAACGGGTGGCGATTGCCCGTGCCCTGGCGGTGGAACCGGAAATCCTGTTGTTCGACGAGCCAACCTCGGCGCTCGACCCGGAACTGGTGGGTGAAGTGTTGAAGGTGATTCAGGCGCTGGCCGAAGAAGGCCGGACCATGTTGATGGTGACCCACGAAATGGGATTTGCCCGGCAGGTCTCAAGCCAAGTGTTGTTCTTGCATCAGGGGCGGGTCGAAGAGCAGGGCGATGCTACGATACTCGACCGGCCAAACAGTGAACGTTTGCAGCAATTTCTATCGGGTCGTTTGAAGTGAGGCAAGGCGTACATGGCGGATATCCGCGATCTGTCGATCGTGCTTGATCGTATCGATCAGGCAATCATTGAAGTGTTGCGCCACGAAGGGCGCATCACCTACCAAAAGCTGTCCGAGCGCGTGCACCTGACCCCCAGGCCTTGTCTGGAACGGGTACGCAAGCTGGAACAGCTTGGGGTCATTCGCGGCTATGGCGCGATTCTCGATGAGAAGAAACTGACGCCGGGCTTGTCGTTGCTGGTGCTGGTGGCGTTGTCGAACCAGAGCGGACGCGCGGCGCAAAAGGCCTTCGAAGCCAAGGTCCGCGCCTGCCCGCAGGTGCTGGAATGTCGCCTGATCAGCGGCGCGTTCGACTACAGCCTGCGCATGCGCTGCCGTGACATGGAGCATTACCGGGTGTTGACCGAAGTCTGGTTTGACGACCCGGATTTGCACATCGACAAACTGGTCAGCCACCCGGAGCTGGCGATGGTCAAGACCACCATGGAGTAAGATCAAAAGATCGTCCGAACGCGGCCCGAGCCTGCGGCAGCTCCTACTTTGGAATGTGTATCCTTGTAGGAGCTGCCGCAGGCTGCGATCTTTTGCTTTCCGACCCTCACCGAATCGGCTGGGCAACCAGTAATCTTCAGCCGTTTTCATCAGCGCAAAAGCCGTTATCAACCGGGTTTTTCCCACCTCGAAACAGACAATGAGCCTCTCTCGACCCTCATTGAGTCTGTGCCCATGCAAACCACCAATACGGTTTTAATGATTCGCCCGACACGTTTCTCCTTCAATCAGGACACGGCGGCGAACAACCGTTTCCAGCGTCCGGCAACCGTTGCCGAAGACGTACAACTCAAGGCCCTGGCCGAGTTCGATGGCTATGTTGACGCGATGCGTCGGCACGACGTTGAAGTCCTGGTGCACAACGATCGCGAAGCGCCGCATACCCCGGACTCGATCTTCCCCAACAACTGGTGGAGCAGCCACCCGGATGGCACCTTGGTCCTGTATCCGATGCAGGGCCACAACCGGCGTCTGGAGCGGGACAAAGGTGTACTCGACGGGTTGCTGGGTGAATACCGGGTCGAGCAGGTGCTGGACCTGTCCAGCCTCGAAGAGCAGGAGGTTTTCCTCGAGGGCACGGGCAGCATGGTCCTGGATCGGCAACAGCGGATCTGCTACGCCGGTTATTCCACGCGCACCCACGCCCGGGCCCTGGATCAGCTGGTCACCCATCTGGGCTATGAACTGTGTGCGTTCAACGCGGTGGACCGCCAAGGCGTGGCGATTTATCACACCAACGTCATGATGAGTGTCGGCACCCGTGTGGCGGTGGTTTGCCTGGCGTCCGTGCCCCATCCGGGTGAACGTGCGGCGCTGCGTAATCGGCTCGAAACCAGCGGCAAACAGGTCATCGCCTTGAACTGGGCGCAGCTGGAGTCCTTTGCCGGCAACATGCTGGAAGTGCACAACGCAGCGGGCGAGCCGCTGCTGGTGATGTCGCGCACAGCCTGGCAATCGCTGGACGCCGATCAGCGTCGCTTGATCGAAGCTCACACCACGCCGTTGCCGGTGAACATCGACACCATCGAGCGCATCGGTGGCGGCAGCGCGCGCTGCATGCTGGCCGAGGTGTTTCTGCCCAGGCATTCGTCCAGCCAGGAACAAGTGCGATGATCGTCCGCCAGAGTTTCGCCGGCGCTTCGGTGACCAGGTCATTGCGCAAATGCGCGATTACTCGGACGAAGAGGGGGTTTCACCGTTCTGAGAAGCTCTGGGACGGCACTCTTGTTTGATCCATAACCGTCAGTTTGCCGATTGCCGGATCACTTCGGCAGTGGCGCGAGTTGCAGTCGGTACGCTGATTGTCGACGCTCAAGTCGCCAAGGCGTTGGACTTGAGTGCGGGGGGAGCGCGGTGAATGGAGCTTGCGCCGGCTGGACTTCGGGCGTCCATGTATGTGAGAGGACGGCGGAGGTAAATCCGCCTCCTGCTCGATTTCTTCACGGGGCACCTGTTTGCCACTGCCCAACGATTGCTTGTGGCCGATTTCTGCCTTCCACGACCGGCTGAAAACGACCCAGCAGCCTGTCAGCATAGGCAGAAATCGGCCAATAGCGATCTAAAGTTTCTGGAACCTCAACCATAATCTGCCAATCGATCTAATAAGAAAGGGGAGAAGTTAGATGGTGATTTATGACGGCGGCCGATTGCTTCCTGAGCGTGGGGCTAACGTCAGTCAGTGCGGTGCGTTTCAATGGCTGATCACAATAGGCACGATCGATTGTCTGGCCCGAGTGTCCGCTAGTCTTTCTTAGTGACCTGTAAGCCACTTTCGGTATTCGCGATCAATCCATTGAGCTGAATAACTGCTTTGAGTTTTTCGCGTTACACACCGCATCTGCTTCCGCTCGCGTTGGAAATGAAAGGGGAAGGCGACACTTTTCCTTGTTGTCGTAGATGTTGAAGCCAGAAGACACTGTGCTGGAATAGAAACGGGCACCGTTACGTACTGACCCTGTCTCAGTAGGTATCACTGGAATGACATCAACCGAGCGATACCCGCTTAACCAAAATTGGCATGAGGAGAAGCTTGCCCACCTAGGCACGTACTTAACGCGATGCATTCGTCAGGCGAATATGACGTGTGCGTATTGTCGATTTCCATTCATAATACCCATACATCAATATCTCCCCATCCACACCGAAACACGAGAGGTTACGGTCATGTTTGGGAAGATCTCGATTCTTGCAACTGTTCCAATGGGCCTGGCTCTGATTGCCGGCGCCTTGATTCCTTTACAAGCCTCCAGCAATGGCGCCCTTGGCCGCGAGCTCGGTCATCCACTCTGGGCTGCCCTTACTTCGCTGATCGTCAGCTCAGCTGTGCTGATCGCCACCATCGTGGTTCTTCGCATACCGCAGCCAAACATTGCGGGAGCGTTGCAGGGGCCTTGGTGGCTCTGGATAGGCGGATTCAGCGGGGCCATTTACGTCGCAATGGCCACCTTCCTGCCCCCAAAGCTTGGCGCTTCGAACTACATCTTGTTCGTGATGGTGGGTCAGGTCATAGCCGCGATGCTAATCGATCACTTTGGCCTCCTCGGCCTGACCGCGAAGCCAATCAACCTGGTTCGGGTTGCAGGGGTGCTGATCATCTTCTTCGGATTGATCGTGGTTCAAGTGGGCTCAAACAAAGAGCCCGCTAATTCCGGAAAGTTGATTCAGACCGCAACGGTCAACGCGAACCTCAAATAAACCAGAGCCTCCCTTTCGGCTGGTGGTCGCTCTTGGTAGCCAGCCCTTTTTATTCAGGTCGACCCTCTAGTCGAACCAACGCACGCGGCTTGTGTGCGAATAGCCGAGAAATCTTTCTCGGCTGACATGAGGTGCATATGAACGGAAGTTCAGCACTATATTTTCGTAGAAAGATCGGAGTGTTATTTATGAATATCGTGAAACTGCAATTCAGTGATGGCCGTCCGAACGCTGTTGGCCTTGAAGAAGTAAACGCCGTGCTTCGGAGCGTAGGTGTTCGTGCAAGCACCGTGAGCATTCCGGACGCAGCCAAACCCATTTTGAAAGCATCGCAGTCCCGCACTGTCACCGAGGCCGAGCAAGAAGAACTGATCAGGCTCTTCAGCCTGAACCGCGCAGAGTTGCTTGAGCAGATCGAACTGGCTGGCCGTGTGCCCGAGACGCCACGTGGCGGCCTTCTTTCCACCCATCAGCCTGGCGTTGCCCCCTATCCCAAGGTCTATGACATGCTGGCCATCCCTGACGAACACCGTGCCGGCGTTCTGGAGAGCTTCGGTCGCTTCCACGTCAACATGGCCGAGAACGGTGTAGGTATCGATGAAGTGATGACCGTCGTATCGGGCGGCCCCTTCACCTGGATGTTCGTGCTGCCCGAAGGAGTTGTAGTACGGCTCACCGTTGGCCCAGCCAGTGAGGAAACAGCGATTCGCTTGAGTTATCCAGGCATGGGCATTCACGCCGGATACATGGATGCGAAACAGGGCTTGATCGTGGCATATGCTCACGGCCCCGAAGAGTTCGTAGTCCACTACGATGAGCCTACTGCGCCCCATGCGTATCTGTTGAACACCAATCCCTGGGTGGACTTCTCCGGCGACATGCCAACTCTGTTCGACAAGATTCACTAAGTCTAACGCTCACGAGCCTCCGTACCATTTGGCAACGGAGGTTCGCTTTCTGCCTCAGGAGACGATTGAATGTCTATTTTCAAAGTTCAGCACATCGACCACGTTGTCCTGCGAGTTGAGGACATGGAGCGGAGTGTCGATTTCTATACCCAGGTTCTCGGATGCTCAATTAAGAAGCGCAATGACCAGTACGCCATGATCCACCTTACAGCGGGAAGCTCGATGATCGATCTGGTGGACGTTAATGGCCCCTTGGGTGCCATGGGCGGCGGGGCGCCAGGGAAAGAACGACGTAATGTCGATCATTTCTGCCTTCGAGTCGAACCCTTCGATGAGCAGGCGATCCTTGCCCACTTGCAAGCTTTTGACATCGTTGCTGATAAGGCGGTGACTAGGTACGGGGCCGAAGGCGTTGGTCTATCGATTTACTGCTTCGATCCTGACGGTAATCAGGTTGAGCTCAAAGGCCCCGCTGAGTCGGGAGCTGCTTAAGTCAAGATTCAGGTGCTCTGGCTGCACTTCAAGATTGCTTCCCTGATCCACCTGTTGGCAGGGTCTGCGTCTTTACGGGCATGCCATGCTTGTTGATAGGACAGGACGGGAAGATCTAGAGGAGCATCGAACGTTCGAAGCGTTGGATATCTGTCGAGCCCACTGACGGCCCAGCTCGCAACGGTCAGGATAAGGTCTGTGCCGGCAATGAGCTCGATTGCGGCGCTCCAATGAGGAAGTGCCACAGCGATTCTTCGACGCAGTCCCATGCTTGCCAGCACTCTTTCGATCTCGTCATTCGCATCAGGCCGAAGGGCAAGCATCACATGCGGACGCTCCAGCCATTCCTCCAGCGTCAGGCAGCCACATTCCGGTAGGGCGCTTTCGTCGGCGAGGCTGACAAAATGCTCCGGGAAAAGCTCCTGCACATGGATGCCATCCGGATACTCCGGAAAGATACCAAGCGCCACATCGAGCTCACCATCAGCTAATTGGGCCATCATGGTTTCACGACTCGCTTGGCTGACAGCCAGATCCACTCCAGGCGCTACATTGCGAACATGCCGTACCAAGCCAGGCAGTACCCGGCGAGTGGCATAGTCGGACAGCGATAGCCGGAACCGTGCTTGAGAGCTGCTGGGGTCGAAGTCAGAAGCCCCCAGCAAGTCATTGAGGTGCCTTAACGCCTGTTCAAGAGGCCCTAGCAAGCTTTGAGCTCTGGCGGTGAGCACCAATTGCCCTTCGCGACGGATCAGCAATTGATCGTCAAAGTGCGCTCGAAGTTGAGCCAGGGCATGGCTGACAGCTGGCTGGCTTTTATGCAGTCGAACCGATGCCCGAGTCACGTGCCGCTCCAACAACAATGCATGAAGGGTCAGCAATAGATTTAGGTCGATTCTTCGTAGCTCTTCCAGCATGGGCTCGAATCTGTCAGGTGCGTCAGGACAGCGTACCAAACTGTCGTAAGCGATGACAGATCACTCTACCGGAGCAGGGTGACGACTCCCGGAGCAATACCGAAATTGTTGCCTTGACTGGTTCAATCCACATCCCAAAGCGGACGCTCACACTCGAAGTCAGCGGGTTGAAGCCGTCATGCTGTCGTATGATCCGACTCCCTACGAAAAGCAATTTACACCTGAGGCGTAACAGGTAGTCGCGATTGCGCAATCAACCACTCGATGAAATTGCTCACTTCCTCACGATCGCGATTACCTTCGCTGCACACGCAGTAATAGTTCTGCAAAGCTGGCACGGCAAGGGCGAGAGGCTGTACCAGTCGGCCTTCATCCAGATCGCGGGCGGACACAACCTCGTCGCTGAGTGCCACGCCGTACCCATCGCGAGCAGCTTGCAGAACCATGCCGAAATCATCGAAGTAAATATCCGAGTCACTCGATTGTCCAAAGCGTGCCTCGGACAGCCAGCGTCGCCACTGGGCGCCATCGTCTTCATGAAGCAATCGATAATGAGCCAGGTCGGACACGCTTCGAATGGCCTTGGGGCCGCGCAATAGTTGGGGGCTACATACGGGTGTCATGCGGATGCCGTGCAGTAATCGCCACCAGAAGCCAGGCCAGGGAGGGACGCCGTAAATCACGGCCAGATCGGCTCGTCGCCAATCAACTGTATTGAAGTAACTTGCGGTGATGACATTCAACTTGATGTGCGGATTGTCATCCATGAACGCGAAAAGCCGTGTGGCAAGCCAAGTGACGCCATGCACGCTGGGAATAGAAAGCGTCAGTTCGATTTTCTGCCGTTCTCCCTCATGTTCACTGGACAGCTGTCGCACCCCATCCTGGATTTCGCAAATCGCGTTGGCTACCCGATGTTGCAAGAGACGGCCATTGTCGGTCAGGACC
>NZ_JBFUIC010000196.1:0-13853 GCF_056402075.1 Pseudomonas sp. P4_C3 | reverse complement strand
CCTGTTTTTTGTGCCCGACGTTGCCCCCCTGTGGGAGCGAGCTTGCTCGCGATGGCGGCGGCCCATTCAATAGTTGTGCTGACTGACAGCCTGCAATCGCGAGCAAGCTCGCTCCCACAGGGGGGCAACGTCGGGCACAAAAAACAGGMTCACTGCCAATCCRATGTGGGAGCGAGCTTGCTCGCGATTGCAGGCTGTCAGTCAGCACAATTATTGAATGGGCCGCCGTCATCGCGAGCARGCTCRCTCCCACAGGGGTGAGAGTATGAAGTCTGTGGTCATCGTCGGCGCCGGTCCGGCGGGCATTCGTGCGGCACAAACGCTGGTTGCCCATGGCGTGCGTCCGGCGCTGCTGGACGAAGCCGCACGCGGCGGCGGGCAGATTTATCGGCGTCAACCGGCCAACTTCAAACGTTCGCCGGTCAAGCTGTATGGCTTCGAAGCACGCAAAGCCAATGCGCTGCATCAGACGATTGACACACTGCGCGAACAAATCGATTACCGCGCCGAAACCCTGGTGTGGAATGCCGAAGACGGTGCCCTCGACACTTTGCAGAACGGCCGCGCAGCACGCTTGGAGTTCTCCCGGGTGATCGTCGCCACCGGCGCCACCGACCGGATTCTGCCCGTACCGGGCTGGACATTGCCGGGGGTCTACAGTCTCGGTGCGGCGCAAATCGCCTTGAAGTTCCAGGGCTGCGCCATCGGCGAACGCGTGGTGTTCGCCGGCAGCGGCCCGCTGCTGTACCTGGTCGCCTATCAATACGCCAAGGCTGGCGCCAACGTGGTCGCGGTGCTCGACAGCTCACCCTTCAGCGCACAGGCCCGAGCCCTGCCCGGCCTGCTGGCGCAACCGTCCACGTTGGCCAAAGGCATTTATTACCGCGGCTGGCTGACCGCGCACGGCATCCCTGTGCATCAAGGCGCGACCCTGGCAGCCATCGACGGCGAGCAACGCGTGCAATCGCTGCGCTGGTCCAACGCCAGGGGCAACCACTCACTCGACTGCGACGCCGTGGCCTTCGCTCACGGCCTGCGCAGTGAAACCCAACTGGCCGATCTGCTCGGCTGTGAATTCGCCTGGAACCCGCTCAATCGCGCCTGGTTACCGCAACGTGACCGTGCGGGCCGCAGCAGTGTCGCCGAGGTTTATCTGGCGGGCGACGGTGCCGGCATCATGGGTGCGGACGCGGCGGAAATGGCCGGTGAGCGCGCCGCATTGGCACTGCTCGACGACATGGGTCATCTGATTTCGGCGCAGCGCCCTGCCCAGTTGGAACACCGCCTGGAACGCATTAGCGAATTTCGTCAGGGCCTCGAACGCGCCTTTACATTTCCCGACAACTGGGCCGCTGGTCTTACCGATGACGTGATGGTCTGTCGCTGTGAAGAAGTACGCGCCGGGGATATTCGCGACGTGGTGCGCGAAGGTCATTGGGAAATCAACCGGGTAAAGGCTCATTGTCGTGTCGGCATGGGGCGTTGCCAAGGTCGGATGTGCGGTGCCGCAGCAGCAGAAATCATTGCCTGCCAGAGCCAGCGCGCCGTGTCCGATATCGGCCGGTTGCGTGCCCAGGCACCGATCAAACCGCTGCCGTTTGGCCTGGAGATCGAGCTTTGAACGAAGTCGATGCAGTCATCATTGGCGGTGGCATTGTCGGTGCGAGCGCCGCCCTGTTTCTCAGTCGGGCCGGTCGGCGCGTGGCGCTGCTGGAACGGGATTTTTGCGGCTCACATTCCAGCGGCGTGAACTACGGCGGCGTGCGGCGTCAGGGTCGTCCCCTGGCGCAATTGCCGCTGTCGCAAAAGGCCCACGAAATCTGGGCGCAGTTGCCACAACTGATTGGCATCGACGGCGAATACCAGCGCAGCGGTCACCTTAAACTGGCCCGCAGTCTCAACGATCTGCAAGCCCTGCGGGACTACGCCGATAGCAGTCGGGGGTTCGGTCTCGATCTGCAAGTGCTCGACCGAACCCAATTGCGCGCACGTTTTCCGTGGGTTGGAGACGTGGCGGCAGGCGCGTCCTATTGCCCTGACGATGGTCACGCCAACCCGCGCCTGGTGTCTCCGGCGTTCGCTCGGGCGGCGCGGCAACAGAGCGCGCAGGTTTACGAACAATGCGCGGTGAACGCTGTAGAACATGACGGACAACGATTTCGTGTACATACGCAAACTGGCCTGGAATGGCGTGCACCCTGGCTGTTGAACTGCGCCGGAGCCTGGGCCGGCAGCCTGGCCACGCAGTTCGGCGAACCGGTGCCGATGCATTCAGGTCACCCGGCGATGCTGGTCACCGAACCGTTGCCGCTGGTGATGGATGCCAGCACCGGCGTCGAGGGCGGTGGCATTTATGCCCGTCAGGTTACCCGGGGAAATTGCGTACTGGGCGGCGGCCAGGGCTATGCCCTCGACGAGACCCGCGCCCGCCCCGGTCAAGGCGCAGTGCTGGAAATACTCCGCCAGGCCGTCGAGCTCTACCCGTTTCTTGAAGGTGCCCAGGCGATTCGTACCTGGAGCGGCACCGAAGGTTATCTGCCCGATCGCCAACCGGTGATCGGCCACAGTGGTACCCAACCCGGTCTGTTGCACGCGTTCGGCTTTGCCGGCGCCGGTTTCCAGATCGGTCCCGCGGTGGGCCAGGCGCTCACCGAAATCATCTGTAGCGGCGCATCAAAGACGTCGCTGGATGCGTTTTCCATCACCCGGTTTCACTCCATCTCCGTAGCTTGATAGAGGAAGGTCGCGCCAATGAATAACGTCAAACGCAGTGCACTGCTCGGTTTCTCTTGGCTAAGTTTTTCTTGCGTGGGCGCCCTGCTCACGGTCACTCAGGCCCAGGCCGAGCCAACACTTTATCTTGGCATGAACGGCGGGACCATGGAGCGGCTCTATGCCGACAAGGTGCTGCCGGCTTTCGAGAAGGCCAACAACGTCAAAGTAGTGATCGTACCGGGCACCTCATCCGATATCCTGGCCAAGGTTCAGGCCAGCAAGGGCAACCCGCAGATGCACGTGATGTTCCTCGACGACGGCATCATGTACCGCGCGATCTCCATGGGACTGTGCGACAAACTCGAAGACAGCCCGACGCTGGAACAGATTCCGGCCAAGGGACGGATCAAGGACCAGGCCGTGGCGGTCAGCCTCGGGGTCACCGGGCTGGCATACAACACCCGCTTGTTCAAAGAAAAAGGCTGGAGCGCGCCGACCTCCTGGATGGACATGGCCGACCCGCGCTTCAAGGACAAACTGGTGTTCCAGTCGATGGCCTCTTCGACGTTCGGATTGCACGGTTTCCTGATGTTCAACCGGATACAGGGCGGCACCGAAACCAATGTCGACCCTGGTTTCAAGGCCTGGCCGAACACCGTCGGGCGTAACGTACTGGAATACATTCCGAGCTCGGCGAAGATCTCCGAAATGCTTCAGACCGACGAAGCGGCGCTGTTCCCGTTGACGCCGACCCAGGTGACGGCTCTGAAGCTCAAGGGCATGCCAGTGGAATACGCACAGCCGAAGGAAGGCGCCGTGGTGCTCAACGTCGCCGAATGCGCAATCGCCAATAACACGCAACCGGAGCTGGCGCAAAAACTTGCCGCCTTCTTGCTGACCCCGCAAGCCCAGGCCGTCGCACTCGAGGATGGCGACCAGATTCCGTCCAACCCCAACACCCCAACCACCGAGCGAACCCATGGTCAGGTCGAAGCCATGAAACATTACCTCGATACGGCGATTGCCCTGGATTGGGATCAGGTCAACGAACAACGTCCGGCATGGAATGCGCGGTGGAGCCGCAGTATCGAGCGCTAGGTCACTGGCAACGCACAGCTGTGTGGGCATCGGCATGACCTTGTGAGTGCGGGCTTGCTCCGGGCGGCGTTCCGACGAAGGCGGCCTGACAGTCGCCACATCTTTCCCGCTATCATGTCGCGCATTTCCGGGGCCACGCGCCTATTCCTTGATCAATAGCGAATCTGTTCATGCATACCCTTGCTCAATTGCGTAACGGCGAGTTGTCGGGCATCACGCGGCTGGATCTGGTCGACGGCCTGACCGAATTCCCCCGGGAGATCTTCGATCTGGCGGACTCGCTGGAAGTGCTCAACCTCAGCGGCAATGCCTTGAGCGCCCTGCCCGAGGACTTGCATCGCCTGACCCGTTTGCGCGTGCTGTTCTGTTCCGATAACCGCTTCACCGAGTTGCCGGCCTGCCTGGGCCAATGCACCGCACTGACGATGATCGGCTTCAAGGCCAACCGCATCGACCACGTGCCCGCAGCGGCGCTCCCACCGCTGCTGCGCTGGCTGATCCTGACCGACAACTGCATCGAAACCTTGCCGACCGAACTGGGAGAGCGCCCGTTCCTGCAAAAGCTCATGCTCGCCGGCAACCGTTTGCACGCGCTGCCGGAGTCTTTGCGCCAGTGCCATCGGCTGGAACTGATCCGCATCGCCGCCAACCGGTTGACCGGGTTGCCGCAATGGCTGCTGGAACTGCCGAGCCTGACCTGGCTGGCGTACGCCGGTAACCCGCTGGAAACCGAAGCCGATGCCGCGGCCCTCGACGCCACACCGCGCATTGACTGGTCGGCGTTACGTCTGGAGAAGAAACTCGGCGAAGGTGCGTCCGGGGTGATTCATCAGGCCGCCTGGCAACCCGCCGGGCAGCCGCCCATGGCCGTTGCGGTGAAGCTCTACAGGGGCGAAATGACCAGCGACGGTTCGCCATTGCACGAAATGAACGCCTGCATCACCGCTGGCCTGCACCCGAATCTGATCCGCGTCGAAGGGCGGATTGTCGATCACCCGCAGCAAACCGCCGGGCTGGTGATGCAACTGATCGCACCGAGCTTTCGCAACCTCGCCGCGCTGCCGAGCCTGGCGTCATGCAGCCGCGACATTTACCCCGACGATTTGCGTTTCAGTGCCGCGGTGGCGCTGCGCATTGCCTCGGGCATTGCCTCGGTGGCCGAGCACCTGCACGGTCATGGCATCACCCATGGTGATCTCTATGGGCACAATATTCTGTGGAATGAACAGGGTGATTGCTTGCTGGGGGACTTTGGTGCGGCGTCGTTCCACGCGATTTCCGACAGCCTTGAAAGCCGTGCCTTGCAGCGGATCGAGGTGCGGGCGTTCGGGGTGTTGTTGGGGGAGTTGCTGGAGCGGGTTGATTCGGGGTTGAGCGATGAAGAGCGTGGGGTGCTGGAAGATCTGGAGCGGCGTTGCTGTCAGCCGCACGTGCTGGAGCGGCCGGGGTTTGGCGAAGTCGTCGCTTAAACCTGTGGGAGCGAGCTTGCTCCGGGCGG
Organism: Pseudomonas sp. P4_C3; assembly: GCF_056402075.1. Lineage (NCBI taxonomy): Bacteria > Pseudomonadati > Pseudomonadota > Gammaproteobacteria > Pseudomonadales > Pseudomonadaceae > Pseudomonas > Pseudomonas sp. P4_C3. The sequence continues at coordinate 8,542 of NZ_JBFUIC010000196.1, read as the reverse complement.
CGATCCGACGATGACGGCCTGCCAGACAACAGAGCCGTCATTGACACAAAGACTTAACCCGCCAAGCCGACAAACATGTCCTGCACGTCGTCGTGGTTATCGAGGCCTTCGAGGAACGCTTCGACTTCCGCCATCTGCTCATCGCTCAGGCCGCTGACCGGGTTTTTCGGCTGGTAGCCAAGTTTGGCCGACAGCACGGTGAAGCCTTGTTCCGGCAGGGCTTTCTGTACCGCATCGAGGTCGGTCGGCTCGGTCAGGAACAGGGTTGCACCCTCTTCACCCGGCTCGAAATCCTGTGCACCGGCTTCGATGGCGGCCATTTCCGGATCGGCGTCCGGGGTGTCCGGCGACGCTTCGATCATGCCGACGTGGTTGAAGTCCCAGGCCACGGAACCGGAAGCGCCCAGTTGACCCTTGCGGAATGCCACGCGGATCTCGGCGACGGTGCGATTGATGTTGTCGGTCACGCACTCAACGATCAACGGCACCTGATGCGGGGCGAACCCTTCATACGTCACGCGATGGTATTGCACGGTTTCGCCCAGCAGGCCCGCGCCCTTCTTGATGGCGCGATCCAGTGTTTCCTTGGGCATCGAAGCTTTCTTGGCCTGTTCAACCACCAGGCGCAAGTGCGCGTTGGTAGCAATATCAGCGCCGTTGCGCGCAGCAATGGTGATTTCCTTCACCAGTTTGCCGAAGATCTTGCCTTTGGCATTGGCTGCCGCTTCTTTGTGTTTAACCTTCCACTGTGCGCCCATTTCTCACTCTCTTATCTGTGGCATCTGTGGCGCCGAGACATCTATTGGTCGACGCTTTGTGCAAGTTTATACGGCCTAAAGTTGGCAATCGACCAAAAAATCCCGACTTGCATCGACATCTTCACCAGCGGTTGTAGGGCGATTCGGAAATGTCGCTTTAACGTGCCCGCAATGCGCTGGGGTTTCGTACGCTTTGCACCCTACTTCACGGCGGCAGCGTGTTCGATGCACAACGACAAGGAAAGTCCCACCACCCTGACGCTTCTCGACGACGACCTGAGTTTCCAGGTGGTCCGGTTCAGCGGTCATGAAGCACTCAACCAGCCCTATCGATTCGATATCGAGGTTATCGGGCTGGCACCGGCCCTGAACCTTGAGCGATTGCTGCGCCAACCGGTGTTCCTCGACTTCGGCCACGATCAAGGCATTCATGGCGTGCTACACAGCGCCAGTAGTGAACATCGAAGCGGGCACCGGGTCGCTTACAAGCTGGTGCTGGTGTCCCGTGTCCAAGTGCTGGAGCAGCAACGACGCCGACGCGTCTTCCAGCGCGCCAGCGTGCCCATGATCCTGCGCCAATTGCTCGAGGAACATGGGTTGCCCGTCGGCAGTTATCGCTTTGAACTGGCAACCGGGCACTATCCCCTGCGACCTTTTTGCATTCAGTACGATGAAACCGACCTGGCGTTGCTGCAACGACTGTGCGAGGAAGAAGGCATCCACTACCACTTCGAGCATCAACGCGATGGCCATGTCCTGGTGTTGGCCGATGACAGCCTGAGTTTCCCCCAGGAACCGCTGCTCATGCCGATGCGCAGCGGCGCCCTCGACGAACATCACGAACCTGTGATCAGCGAACTGTTCCAGCGCCATGACGCGGCGCTCTCCCCCGTGCGCCCGGGTGCCAGGAATCCTGGTGCAGCGGACACCAGCGACGGCGCAGCCAATCACTCGTTCGCCACGACGAGACACTTTCCCGCCCACGAACAACAACATCGCGATCAGCTCAGCCGTCGACAACTGGAACGTCTGCGTTGCCGACACCTGCAGATCCACGGCCAAAGTAACCAGGGTGCACTACGCAGTGGCCGGATCGTACAGGTGGCCGAGCACCCGCTGGCGAGTTTCAATGACCAATGGCTGGTCACCGAAATCCGCCATCAGGGGCGTCATTCATCGATTCTGCTCGACGACACATCGGGCATGGCCCCAGGTTACCGCAATCAATTCAGCGCCATCCCCTGGTCGACGGTGTTCAGACCCGCGCTCAAACAACCCAGGCCGAGTATTCCCGGGTATCAGCCCGGCCAGGTGTGCGGCCCAGTCGGGCAACCGGCGACAGTGGATGAGGATGGCCGGGTTCAGGTGAACCTCTGGCCCGCTACACAATCCGCCGCAGAGACGGCCACCGGTCTGTGGTTACCGCTGGCGCTGACCACCGCCGAGGACTGGATCGATCCGACCCGCTTGCCCGTGGCTGGCAGCGAGGTACTGGTGATTTTCCTCGACAGTGACCCGGATCGCCCGGTGCTCTGTACGGCCATGGGCCCACGGCCACAACCTCGCGGCCCTCGTCCGCGTGAGCCCCGTGGCGATACCCGCCTGCTGTTCGACTGGCTGCTCAGCCGCTCGGACCTTGCGCCCTGACACTCAGCCCTTGTCAGCCTTGCCGGCTGCTGCGGCGAACTTCGCCAATCGCACATCCAGATGCCGCGGCCGAAGCCCGTGATCCTCTGCACGCTCCTTGCGGCGGATGGCGTTGCGCACCATCAGCGAGCCAATGTAGCGAATCGGTTCCGGCGGGAAAAAACCCAGCGGTCCGTTGACCAGTGGCGAACGGGTCCAGGGGTTGTCCAGGCCCAGGACCATCGACGCCAGAATCTGCCCGCCCATATGGCAGGGCCCGACACCGCTGCCGGAGTAGCCAAAACCGTAGAACACATTGCCACTGGCGCTCATCTGCCCGAAAAACGGCAGCCCGGTCACCGAACGGTCCGACGGACCATTCCAGGTCGCTTCGACCTTGACGTCGGCAAACGCCGGGAAGAAATCCGCCAGGCTGCTCTGCAACAAACCGGCGTAAGGCGAAGGTTGATCGAACACCGGCAGCATGCGTCCACCGTAAGCGAAGGTATTGCCACCCTTGCCAAGCATGATCCGGCCGTCCGGGGTGTTGTGGTAGTAGTGCACGAAAATCCGTGAATCGAGCACCGTGACGCCACTGGTCAGGCCGATTTCGTCGAGCAAATCCGGCCGAGGCTCGGTGATCAGCATGTCGCTGGAAACGATCGCCACGCTGCGCTCGAACAGCGGGAACGCTCGGGCCATCCAGGCGTTCATCGCCAGCACCACCCGGTCGGCGCGGACGGTGCCGCTGGGGGTTTGAATGCCCACCGGCTTGCCCTCTTCCAGCCCGGTCATCGCGGTATTTTCGTGAATCCTCACGCCCAACTGCAAGGCAACCCGGCGCAGACCGCGCACCAGCTTGCCCGGCTGCACACTGGCCGCGGCCGGAGAAAACCAGCCCTCCAGGTGTTTGCCGGAGCCAGCCATGCGCTGCACATCGGCCACCGGCCGCTGGGTGAACGAGTTGATGCCGTGGCGCTCCAGTGCGGAGATGACCGCATCGGTCGAGCCGCATTGGGCACGGTTGGTGGCGGTGTAGAGCGTTCCGTCGAGGCGGTAATCGGCGTCCACCGCATACTGTTCGCAGAAGGCGCCGATGGCATGGATGCTGCGCTCGGACTCCTTGACCAGACGCACGGCCTCTTCGACGCCGAACAAACGCTCAAGGGTGAAATACTTGGCCGACCACGACAGCGCACAACCGCCATTGCGTCCACTGGCCCCGGCGCCGCAAATATCCGCTTCGACCAGCAACACGTCCAGCTCGGGGTTCTGCTCCTTGAGCATGATCGCGGTCCACAACCCGGTATAACCRCCGCCGACGATGCACACGTCGGCGCGGCTGTCGCCTTGCAGTGGCGGACAGGTTTCGGACGCATCAGCCTTCAAGGCCTGGTCCAGCCAAAAGGGTCTCATGGGAAATCTCCAGTCAATGGCCCACACGCCAGCCTGCCGCGGACGCAGCAGGCGACGAGGGACAGGATTCAGGTGCGCAGGGGTTTGATGGTCATCGTCCGATTGGGCACGAACGGGTAGTTGGTTTTCAGGCCGCCCGGGCGGCTGTTCCAGTGCGGGATCAGCACCAGCGCCGAGAACATGGCGCAGCCGGCGAAGACAATGAACACGGTAACGGTGTCGAAGTAGCCAGGCAGCAGGCCACCGAGAATCGCCCCGACCGAGCCGCAGCCGTTAACGAAACCGGCTGCTGTGGCGCCGGCCTTGGCAGTACCGAAATCGATGGCCGCCGCGCCGCTGATCATCGAGTCCGGTCCGTAGAGGGTCAGGCCCATGACGAACAGCAGCGCCACCACCAGGACCACGCTACCGGTATGCAAGGCGCCCATGAACAGTGCCAAAGACACGGTCAGCGCCAACAGGCTGAGTACGCAAGCCGGCATGCGTCGGGCGCCGAACAGTTTGTCCGAGGCCAGGCCGATCATGATCGGTCCGAGCAATCCGGCCAGCTCGAACGAGGTCGGAATGATTGCTGCACCGACCTTACCCACCGAAGGCATCTGTTCGAAAACGATCACCGGCCCCCACAGCAGAATCGCGTAGCGCGCCGGTTTGAGCATGAAGTACGCCACCCCGAGCACCAGCACCGTGCGGTTGCGCAGGATTTCCTTCAAAGGCTCCCACATGCTGATTTTGCTTTGCGCGTCAGCTTGTTCGGCGGTCAGCTCAGGTTCCGGCTCCACCGCCGGCAAGCCGACGTCCTCCGGTTTGTTACGTTGAAAAATAAAAAACAGCACGGCGACCAGCCCAACCACCGCCGCACTGGAAACAAACGCCGCATGCCAGGTGCCGATGAGCGTATACGCCCACCAACCGGCAAACGGCGACGCCACGAGACCGCCAAAGGCGTAGCAGGAACTCCACAGGCCCAGTACCCGCCCGCGTTGCTCCGAGGGAAAGAAGCTGCCGAGATTCTTGCACAGCCCCGACCAACCGGTGGACTGCGCCAGCCCTTGGATCAGCATGCAGGTAGCGAAAATCGGTAACGTTGCAAAGTTGCCCATCACCAGCGCCGCACAGGCGGAAATCAGCAACCCGCCCAGCACCACCACCCGCGGCCCGAAGCGGTCGGCAAGGATGCCCCAGGTGAATTGGCCGACGGCGTAGGCCGTCAAGTAGATGGCGTCGAGGTTGGCCATGGCCATTTTGTCGAGCATGAAGGTCGGGTCTTCGGCGATGCCGAGCTTGGCCACCGAGAAGGCTTTGCGGGTGAAGTAGAAAGCGGCGTAGGCGAGCCAGGTGATCGCGAAGATCTGCATGCGCCAACGCTTGATGGTGCCGATGTGCTTGTTCATTGTGGTTCTGACCTCAGGGTGTGAGTGTGCCGGCAGAATTGGAAGAAAACGCCTGTTTTTTTATTGTTGAGCACTGCGATATCGCCCTGTCCCTACGGCGGATACCGGTCAGATGAGTCCTGTTTTTGCACGCCCAGGCTCATGGCTCCCGCTGCTGTTCGACTGACCCGTCAGCGGGGCTGAGGTGGATAAAAACAATTACTGATTAATAAGTGAAATCGATTTATCGTATTTCAAAAATAAGCCCAGCTTGTTACTGGAGATTTCCATGTCGGTGTCCCACGCCCAGCTCAAAGCCTTCCATGCCGTGGCGGTCCATGGAAGCTTTACCAAAGCCGCCGAGCGGCTTTTTCTGACGCAGCCGGCGATTTCCGACCAGGTGCGCAAACTCGAAGAGCGCTACGGCGTCTTGCTGTTTCACCGCAACAAGCGCTCGGTGCGCCTGACCGATCTGGGCGAGCGCCTGCTGAGCGTTACCCAGCGGCTTTTTGTGATTGAGGCGCAAGCGCAGGAGCTGTTGCAGGATTCCCAGGCCTTGCAGACCGGCAGCCTGATTCTGGCGGTGGATGCACCGGTGCATGTGCTGCCGCAGATTGCCCGCTTCTGCGAACGCTACCCCGGGATCAGCGTGAAGATCGAAACCGGCAACACCGATGAGTCGCTGTTTCGACTGTTCAACTATCAGGCCGACCTGGCGTTACTGGGCCGTGACGTCAGCGATGAACGCCTGATCTCCCTGTCCCTGCGTAACGACCCGATGGTGGCGTTCGTGTCGCGCAATCATCCGTGGGCGGATCGCGAATCCATCACCCTCGCGGACCTCGACGACACGCCGCTGGTGTTGCGGGAAATCGGTTCGGTGACCCGGCAGACCCTGGAAGAAGAAATGCAACGCGCCGGGTTCCGCATTCGCCCGGCGATTCAGGTCGAAGGCCGGGAGGCGGCGCGGGAAGCGGTGGTGGTCGGGATCGGGGTGGGCGTGGTGTCGGCCGCGGAGTTTGGCGCCGACTCCAGGGTTTGCGCACTGCCGATTACCGATTGCGAACGACGGCTGACTGAAACACTGGTTTGCCTGCGCGAGCAGAGCTCGCGGCGGGTGGTGGCGACGTTTCTGCAGATGGTTCGCGAGAGTCTTGTTTAGGCAGGTCCGACGCCATCGCGAGCAAGCTCGCTCCCACAGTGGTGGTGTGTCGTCAACATAATCTGTGGTCGACGCAAATCCCTTGTGGGAGCGAGCTTGCTCGCGATTGCAGGCGACTCGGTCTACCTGCCTGGCGCCAACCCGAAAAATGCCTGAATCAAGCGCAAATCCCGTCGCCGCTCCATGCACCCGATCATGTGCCGATTCACCAGCCCCTCGCCAGTAATCGGCACCGCCGCCACCCGCGGGTCGTGGCTGACCTCCACCGACGACACCACCCCCACCCCCAGTTCGGCGGCCACCGCTTCAGTCACCGCTTCGCGGCTGTCCAGTTCCAGCAGCACCCGCGGATTGACCCTGGCCTGGGCGCAAGCCTCATCGAAGGTGCGCCGGGTAATCGAACCCGGTTCGCGCAGCACCATGATCACCTGATCCAGTTCCTTGAGCTGCACGCCTTTGGCCTTCTGCGCCCAAGGATGCCCGGCGGGCACCAGCGCGCAAATCCGTGATTCGTTCAGCGCCTGCAGATGCAAGCCCTTGCGCGGCTCGACCTCGGTCAGTACCGCCACGTCGGCATGTTCGGACAGCAGCGCCGCCAGGGTTTCCTGGGCGTTGCCCAGGCGCAGGTTCACCGTGATCCCCGGATAGCGCGCCCGCAGGCTGGCGAGCATCGGCATGACCATGTGCGGACCGTCCGCCGCCACCTCCAGACGCCCGGTCAGCAATTGCCGGTTGGCTTCGAGCATCACCTGCGCCTCTTCGGCCAGGCCGAACATCGCCCGGGTGATGGCCGCCAGTTTGGTGCCCTCCTCCGTCAGTTCCACTCGGCGGGCGGTGCGGCGCAGCAAGGTGATCTGGTAGTGCTCCTCCAGGGCCTTGATGTGCCCGGTAACCGCCGGCTGGCTGATGAACAGCCGCGCCGCCGCCCGGGTAAAGCTGCCTTCCCGCGCCACGGCATCGAATGCGCGCAGCTGAAACAGGTTCATGAATAACCCTCACTGATGGCTGGCATAACAATAAACAATTTGATTGATAACACGGCAAATTGCAATTTAGGTCCCGTAGCTTCATCCCATCGATTGCGAGGACACGAGAATGAGTACTGCCGAACCCATCCTGCTCACCCCCGGCCCGTTGACCACGTCGGCCCGCACCCGTCAGGCAATGATGGTTGACTGGGGTTCATGGGATGACCGCTTCAATCAACTAACCGCCAGCCTCTGCGAGCAACTGCTGGCAATCATCAACGGCGCCGCCACCCACCACTGCGTGCCCCTGCAAGGCAGCGGCACCTTCGCGGTCGAGGCAGCGATCGGCACGCTGGTGCCTCGGGACGGCAAGATTCTGGTATTGATCAACGGCGCCTACGGCAAACGCCTGGCGAAAATCTGTGAAGTGCTCGGCCGCGCCTACAGTACCTTCGAAACCGCCGAAGACGAGCCGACCACCGCCGCCGACGTCGACCGCCTGCTGCGTGCCGACACCGGCATCACCCACGTCGCCCTGATTCACTGCGAAACCAGCACCGGCATCCTCAATCCGCTGCCGCAGATCGCCCAGGTCGTCGCAGAACACGGCAAGCGCCTGATCATCGACGCCATGAGTTCCTTCGGTGCCCTGCCGGTGGATGCACAGCAAGTGCCGTTCGACGCACTGATCGCCGCCTCGGGCAAATGCCTGGAGGGCGTGCCAGGCATGGGTTTTGTCTTCGCTCGCAAAGAATCCCTGGCCAACGCCGCCGGCAACTCGCATTCGCTGGCCATGGACTTGCAGGACCAGCACGCCTACATGGCCAAGACCGGCCAGTGGCGCTTCACCCCGCCGACCCATGTGGTCGCCGCACTGCACGAAGCCCTGCTGCAATACAACGAAGAAGGTGGCTTGCCGGCCCGGCACGAACGCTATGCCGCCAACTGCCAGGCACTGATGGAAGAGATGGGCAAACTGGGGCTGCACAGCTTCCTGCCGGCGGCTATCCAGGCGCCAATCATCGCCACCTTTCATACCCCGAAAGATCCGCGCTACGCATTCAAGGAATTCTACGAGCGGGTCAAGGCCAAGGGCTACATCCTCTATCCCGGCAAACTGACCCAGGTCGAAACCTTCCGCGTCGGCTGCATCGGCCATGTCAACCCGGCGCAAATGCGCGAAGCGGTGGCGGCGATTGCTGAAGTGTTGCGCGAGATGGAAGTGTTAGAGATCTAAAC
>NZ_JBFUIC010000195.1:0-8586 GCF_056402075.1 Pseudomonas sp. P4_C3 | reverse complement strand
CCCACTTGCTCGCGCAGACCTGCCAAAGGTGTAAGGGCAACTGCCAGCCCAATTCGCGGGCCAGCACCTTCAAGTGACGCACGCCGGCCCCCATCGCGGCGGCATCGCTGCACTGCTCCTTGCTCAGCGCCCAGACCACGCCGTCCAGCGCGCGCCAGCGGGTCAGGCGGCGGTACTGATTCAGCGTCGCCTCGGTGGGCTCGGCTTGCAGGCTGCCGCCCCAGATCAGCACGGTGTTCTGCGCGTCGAGCCAGTTTTCCGAGGTCAGGCCGGGGGCGATGGCAGTGATTTGCTCGGGTTCGCCGACGACGAGCAGGAGGCGGATTTTACGGGGCCAGAGGGGGCTGTGGTTTTTCCGCAGGTACTCGATCAGTTTGGGGGCCCAGGGTTCAGCAGGCGAAGCGCCCGGCGGGCTTAGTGGCGAAACCGTTGGCGCAGCAATCGCTGCCACCGCCCTATCAGCCAACCCCACGGCCAAACGATCCCAGGCCAGCAGAAGCACCGGGCAAAACCAGCAGAGCGCAAACCAGACACCCAGCCCCCACTGCAAAAGGGATATGAGCGACTGTTGAGGCCAATTGAAATAGCCGCCGCACAAGCTGTACAGCAGGCAACCGAATACAACCAGCACCGTGATGACCAGCAGATAAACCAATCCCACCTTCATCAATGAGCCCTGGTGTTCTTCCTTAATCATTGCCATGAGGCACCGCCACTCCAATAGCCAATCGTTTGTCTCCATCCTGGCTTAGCCAGCCGCATGGCTGCCCGGCCTCTCCCGCTTGCAACAGGGCCATGGACATACCGATGAACGGCGCGAGATGCGCCAGCACGCCCCAGTGCCCTGCCAATTGATGTTCGGCGGCCGACCAGCCGCCCTCCACGAACGCCTTCTGACTGGTTTCGTCCAGTGCCAGACAGGTGGGTGGCGCGCAGTCCAGGCCGGCGTAACCTTGTATCTGCGGACAAAGCTCAGCGGGCGTTTCACCCCTCTCGCTCAGCAGATACTCACCCCGGTGCAACAACGTTCGCCCCTGTCGGCACACCAGCCAGACGAAGCCGGCCTCACCGGGCACTTCCCCGTCTTCGGCGCTCTGCGTCGACACCACCCCGGCACATATCAGCCAATCAGCCTCACCACGACAGTCCTGATCAAAGGCATCGATCAGACCGTCCAGATCGGGAAGTGCCTGCAATGGCAAACGGGCTTCGGGCAATACCACGTCGTGCTTGGCCAACATTTCGACAAAAGCCGCCTGGTGGTCCTCCTCACCCGCCCAGGCAATGCCTCGCAGTTGCGGCCAGCGGTCCTTCAACTCGGGCAGTGCGAGGGTCAACCGGGCAAGGTGTCGGGCCAAGGCCGAGGCACGCTCGCCGGCCACACTCAGTGATACCGTGCAACGCAGCATGGGCTGCGTGGCATCCTTTGGGGTCAGGGCCTGAGGCACGGGAGCGTTCGCCATCAACCCCTGGTAGTGCGCTTGCACATCGCCCGCGGGCCCCAGCAACAGCACCTGCTGCACCGGCAAGCCAAGGCTGCGTCTGCCCCACCAACGCTGACTGGCGACATCCCGGGTGCGACGCTGCACCTGGCAATTGAACACGCCGATTTGCCACACCAGCACCCGCAGCGCCAATGCCAACGCCCAGCACAACGGCAAAAGCGCACTCCATAACCACAGTTCAAACCGCGACCGTTCCTCCGGCCACAGCGTCAACAGGACCGCCATTTGCACACCCCAGAGCCATAGCAAAACCAGCCACCAGCGCCGCCAATGCGGTGTGCTCGGCACGATCAGCTCCGGGAACTTCGGCGGGTGATTCATGGCGCCACCTTCATCGACGAAGCCGCCAGCGAACTGACCAGTCGGCAGCCGCATTCACACCGATGCCCGTCCAGGGCCACGGGCTTGCCGTCCATGATCGAACCCGACGCGCCCTCGCTGATGCGTGTCATGCCGTGTAAATCGCAGCGGGCCTGATCGCCCAGACAGGCTATCGGTTTGCCGAAGGCTTCGTAGTGACCCTCGAGAACTTCACCCCCGAAAGGGCTCATCGAGTCACCCATGCGTACCAGAGGCAACATCAGCCACGCTCCTTGGCGAGTTCGAACAAACTGCCCGCCTCGCGCAGCATGGCGCTGGTTCGTTCAATACGTTGCACGTAGTCTTCCTGGGCAATCTGCTGCTTCAGCTCAGCCGCCACCTGGCCAATATGAGCCGTCGGTTTGAGCAACTGCGCGGCGTCCGGCAGGAACGGCAGCGCCACACCGCGCGCCTTGTCGATCACTTGATAGCCGATGGCTGCGCCACCGATGCCCGCGGCCAGCCCGCCAATCCCGCCCAGCGCCCCACCCCGTTTGATCCCGTAAACCGTGGCACCGGCGAGCATCGCTACGCCCAGTATTCGTCCGGCCACTACCACCGGTGACAAGTCCCGGCTGTTGGCGTTGCCGAAATACGTCATGCGGTAAAAGAAGTAGCCCGCCCACAGCTCCCGCGATCCCAAAGCGTCGTGCATGAACCAGGCGCGTGAGTCGTGGATCTGGTCATCGAACAGCGCGACCACCAGCCCCATGTGCGGGTCCTTGCCGGGCGTGCCACGGTCGTCGCTGAACAATTGTTTGGTGCGCAGTTCGCCTGCGACCTTGATCGCGGCGTGGTCTTGCAGCTCATCGTTTTCGTTGAGCAGATAGATGGCGTCGCGCAACAGCACATCGGTGATCGTGCCGACCGCACTGGTTTGATTGCGGTCGAAGCCTTTGTAGTCGCGTTTGAACTCCGCCGCAGCCTGACTGAGCTGAGTCTTGTCGATCTGCGGTTCGTAGATTGGCGGGCCGGGGTGATTTATCGCCGTTTCGGGTGCTTTCAGCCGATCGGCCAAAATAATTTTTTTCTGCCTTTCATAGGCCGCGCGTTGTTCGTCGGTTTCGAAGGCAGTGATTTCATTGGCCTGGGTGAAGAACGGTTGATGCTTGTAGCTGTCATTGTTCTGCAACGGGTCATTGGCGTAACGACCGATGCGCCAGCCGGTGATCCAGCCCAGTTGATCGGCCAGGGTGTCTTCCACGGTGGTGCTGAGTGGCTGCGGTCGGTACTCCCAGGCGGGTGTGTGGATGGGGGCGTCGGTGGTTATGCCTGGCWGGGTGTGGCGCCAGGCGTTGAAGCGTTCGATTACTTGCTGATTGACCACAAACTCTGACAAGGTTTTCGGGGCCATTTCACGCCATGGCTCCTGCGATAACCGGCTTTTCGACAATGCCGCTTCCGGCACCTGCAATGGTGCGCCAGCGGCGAATGCTTCGGCATACAGGTCGTGCAGGACAATCTGCGACACCAACTCATCAGTACCACCACGAGCCTTACCCTGGTCGTTCTGCGGATAACCACCGCCGACATCGGAATGCACACCGGGGTACACCACTTCATAGGTGTTGGGTGGGTACTGACCATTCTCGTTGCGGATCGAGTCCAGCGGAAAGCACGAACGCTGCTCGAAAGCCGCGACGAAGTGCCGGCAGCATTTGACGAAGTTCGGAAATTTGGCGGCGTCAGGCAGCAATTGACTGTCATCCGCCCAGCCCATGTGCCCGGCAAAAAAAGGCGCCGCATGGGCGATGCCGACCGAGGCGACGGTATCCAGCACCCCGAGAAACTCGACGCTGACCGGCAAGCCGATCAGACGTTGTTCGGGAAGCTCGGCGCCGTTCGGCATAGCGAACAACTGGCTCAGCCAGGTGACGAAAGTGCGAGCCTCTGCCGCCCCGCGCGAGAAACCGTACACGTATAGTTTGACTGCCAGCACCTTAGGTTGCCGGGACTTGTCTTTGCAGGCCTCCAAGGGACCCAACAGCCCTTCCATGACTCGTCGTCGTTTGCCTTCTCCCTGGACGCTCATCAGCGGTGCCTGCCAGGTACTCATGGCATTGACTGCTTTTTTTCTGTCGGCTTTGGATAACTCTTGCTTGGTCAATGCAAACGTCAGCGCATGAGCCAATGACACCAATGCCCAATTGATGCGATCTTCACCACCCGTCGCATACCTCAGCCCCTCTGCGCTGTAATCCAGTTCGCCGATTTCGGGAAAGGGAGTTCCGACACCGGGCATATAAAAAGAAAAAAAACCCGATTTTTCTGACTGTTCACCCCTGAGCGAAGCATGAAAAAGCTTGGCAATATTACTGGGGTGATTTTTCTTGGTATCGTTATCTTCATTATTGTTAGTTCCATCAAAAAACAAACTGATGTGCAAACTTTGAACGCATTCAAACCGTTGGGATTTCCCTTTTGAGTTGACCTGTCGATGGTGGTGATCCTCCTCGGCGGTTTGCTTGTTGCAGTTGGCGGCCACCATTACAACATCACTCGGCAAACGCCCCACCACCGGAAAAACGGGCGGCGCCCAGACCTTAGCGCTTGAATTACTCTTTACTTCGGACATACGGTTGACTCCTTCATTTCCATAGTTTCTTTAATCGGATAATTAGGTGAGCTAGGTGCCCAGCAAGAAGTCGTAACCTTGACCTGATTACAGGTGAAAAAATGCACCTTAAGATCGCATGACTCCGTTCCTGGCCATTCGGGGACATCCACGATGGTGGTGTAATTTTGGTAGTTGGCAGAATGCTTGGCATAAGCCTCTCGAAACTCCATGGATGTTACAGAGGGCATTTTTGCATGAGGCTCAGGATCGACTTCCCATTCAATCTGAGCCTTTAAGCCAGGTCGCCACTTAATYGGCATGATAATGCAGCAGGAGCGTCCCCCTCCACCATCGGCCCTATAGCCATTAACCGAGAGCCAGTTAATATTGTTCAACGTATGATTAACCGCTTGAATATTGCCCCCGGCCATTTCATTGTCTGCCGTTGAACATCCCACCAAGGCCAATCCAAACAAACCAAACAGCCATCTTGCCCATGTTTTTTTCATTGTTATCTCCTTCACCAATCACTCCCTCATTTCAATTCAGGCTGCATGGGAAAAATCCCGCACGGGCATCTTTCCAATACAGCCTCTCGGAGGTTTTTTCTTGGAGTCATCCAGTTCGTTATTATTGGTGCCATCGAAAAACAAGCTAACGTGCAAACTTTGAACGCATTCAAAGCGCTGGGATTTCCCTTTGGAGTTGACCTGTCGATGGTGCCAATCCTCCTCGGCAGTTTGCTTGTTGCAGTTGGCAGTCACCGTCACAACATCACCCGGCAAACGCCCCGTCACCGGAAAAGCGGGCAGCGCCCAGACCTTGGCACTTGAATTACTCTTCACTTCGGACATACAGCTGGCTCCTTCATCTGCTTAGGTTCTTTAATTGGGTTATTGGGTGACCCATACCCCCAACACGAAGTCGTAACCTTGATTTGATTGCAAATTAAGAAATGCACACTTAAACCACAAGAATCTGTTCCTTGCCACTCAGGAATATCCACGGTGGTGCTGTAGTGCTGATACTTAGCTTTAWGCTTCAACTGCGCCGCACGATACCCCTCTGGATCAGAGGGCCAATTCGAATACGCAAATTGATCGGCATCAACTTCCCATTCAATATGCGCCTTTAAGCCAGGGCGCCATTTAATCGGCAGGATAATGCAGCACGAACTTCCACCTCCTCCGTGAGCTCTGTACCCATTAACTGAAAACCAATTAATCGCATGCAGAGTATGGTTAACCGCTTGTAGATTACCTCCCGCCATTTCATTGTCCGCTGTGGAACATCCCACCAATGCCAACCCAAATAAACCCAACAACCATCTCGCCCAGGATTTTTTCATTGTTATCTCCATCACCGACCACTCCCTTATTTCATTTCAGGCTGCATGGGGAAAATCCCGCACGGGCCTCTTTCCCATGCAGCCTCTCAGGTGATTCCTCTTCACGTCATTGAACTCGTTATTGTTAGTGCGATCGAAGAGCAAACTGATGTGCAGGCTGTGGCTTGTTGCAGTTGGCAATCACCATCACAACATCACCCGGCAAACGCCCCGCCACTGGAAAAACGGGCGGCGCCCAGACCTTAGCGCTTGAATTACTCTTTACTTCGGACATACGGCTGGCTCCTTCATCTGCTTAGGTTCTTTAATTGGGTTATTGGGCGATCCGTACCCCCAGCACGAAGTCGTAACCTTGATTTGATTGCAACTTAGGAAATGCACGCTTAAACCACAAGAGTCCGTTCCTGGCCATTCGGGAATATCCACTGTGGTGGTATAACGTTGAAAATTGGTTTCGTGCGCAGCCCACGCTTCTTCATCGAACCCATACCCGGTTGCTTTTCGTTTTATTTTTGCATAAGGCTCTGGATCAACTTCCCATTCAATATGCGCCTTTAAGCCAGGACGCCATTTAATCGGCAGGACAATGCAGCACGAACTTCCACCGCCACCGTGAGCCCTGTACCCATTGACTGAAAACCAATTAATCGCATGCAGGGTATGGTTAACCGCCTTTAAATTACCGCCCGCCATTTCATTGTCTGCCGTGGAACATCCCACCAAGGCCAATCCCAATAAACCCAACAACCATCTCGCCCAGATTTTTTTCATTGTTATCTCCATCATCGGCCACTCCCTTATTTCATTTCAGGCTGCATTGGAAAATCCCCGCACGGGCCTCTTCCCCATTCAGCCTGATGACTGAAGTTGTACTTGCGGCCATGTCTAGGTCGTTCTACGGGTAACCACCGCCGACATCAACATGCACACTGGGGTACACCACTTCATAGGTGTTGAGTGGGAACTGACCCAACAGAACATCCATTTCCAACTCATAGTCGCTGGCGCGCGTACTCGCCTATATCCCCAAAGTAGTTCTCTCGACTTGCTTGCATGACAATCGAGTACAACATCTCAAAACGTCGTTCCTGACTGTCATCCAGATGGTCAAACTCACTGTCACCCAAGAGTTTCTGGGCATCGCTGATACGGCCAATCATTTCGCATTGCTCATCACTGAGCGCCACGAAGGGACTGACTTCGATGCCGCGTTGCTTCGTCAGGCAATTGCTTTGCAGCCATTGCGGCTGGTCGTCTCGATCAAGCCAGCCCCAGAAGCAGGCGACTTGCAGGAACTCGGCGCGCTGTTCGTCGGTGAGAATGGTGTTCATCAACACGGGAAAGATTCGCGGATCGTAAAAACGCAACAAACCGGCCTGTCCTCCCCACTGCATTTGAGACAGGGCTTGCAAGGCATGACTCAATTCTTCAAACGGTAGGGGCGAGATCAGGACCATCAGGCGAGCATCGGCCGCGCAGTGTTCGATCAGCTCTTCCAGCCAGGCCTTGTGTTGCCAAATGGTCAGGTCCAGGCGCATCAACAGCGGCGCCTGGTCCAGCAACTTTTCTTCTGGCGTACCCGTGAACAATGAGAACCATGGCACCTTGGGGCTCTGTTGCTGCAGCCCAGGAACAGCGCATTGGCTCCACGCGGCTTGATCAAGCAAAAGATCAACTTGCTGTACTTCGGCTGTGGCGCACACCCGTTCGATCTGCTCCAGCCATTGGATAGGCGTTTTCATCTGTATGTTTCCTCTATCAACCTTGGCGCATCAGCACACCGATGGCTTTCTTCCGAGCCTTTTGCAGGCACTCCTCGCACACCGACTGCGGCAACTCAGGCAGAGGGAAACTCTGCCCCATAGGCGGTCCCCACCGATGGTTGCCTCTGTTGCAGAGCTCTCGTCCATGATTCTGAATCACGCCCTCCTCCGTAATCCGGTGGTAAGCGCCACCGCAGGCGAGAGTGATGCTCTTTTGCGCAGCCAACAGCAGATGCCCCTGCACCGATTGGATCGTGATGTCCTGCTGGGCAATCAGGTTCATCAGGTCGCCGTGGGATTCGATTTCCAGCGGTCCCTTGCCGGAAACCAAGCGCATGCCTTCCCGCTGGGCCAGTAACGAAATGCCTTGTTTGGCGTGGGCTGACAGGCGTTGGGCGGCGGCGAGGTTGATGTCGTCCTGGCTTTGCAGGTACAGCGCATCACCGCTATTGAACAGCAGACTGGCTGGGGTTACCGCTGCGATGCCCTTGGGTGCGCTGAGCAGAATGGCCGGGGCAGTCAGGTCTTTGGCTTCGACTTGCAACTGGCGTAGGCCATCGATAGCGGGCTGGCGGCTGTGATGGGCCTGCGCAGTTTCCTGGCAGTCAGTCATTTGCTGCTTGGCACCCTCGATCAAGTCGGTTGCCGGCGCCATTTCCAGCACCTGGCCTTGGGCTTTGCTCTGTTCATCGGCACTGATAAACAACCCCTTACCCGCCCGAATCGCGCCCCAGGCATCGGTGCGCAACTCAAACCCCTCACCGCGCTTTTGACGCTCGGCATCCACCACATGCCCTAAATTCAACTGGCTCTTGCCACTGTGTTCGGTGCTGAGCTTGATGTGCTCCTGCCCGCGGGTATCGTCCAGGCGCAGTTTGTTATTGGCCGGGGTGCGCAGCACGTTGCGTTTTTCGTTGTACATGGTGACGGGGTCGGGGTGCTGGCTGTCGTGCAGGGCGTGGGCGATGTAGGGGCGGTCGGGGTCGCCCTGTTCGAAGGCCACCGCCACTTCGGTGCCGGCGATCAGCGGCAGGTGCGATCAGCGGCAGGTGC
>NZ_JBFUIC010000194.1:0-8613 GCF_056402075.1 Pseudomonas sp. P4_C3 | reverse complement strand
AAGCAAGATCAAAAGATCGTCMGAACGCGGCCCGAACCTCCGGCAGCTCCTACAGGGGAACGCGTGCACCACCAAACAACGAGGTCGAGCGCTAGCTCGCCTCGCGGTGCTGTTGCGGTGCACGCCCCCTCGTGAGGCCGAGCGCAGGTTCTGCGCAGTGGGCAACCCGGCATGGATGCCGGGTTAGCCGCGCACGGCCATGGATGGCCGATCGCGGCGGGCCCTGTAGGAGCGAGCTTGCTCGCGAAAAACCTGAGAGCACCGCGGGGTGTCAGGCTCCCCGCGTCATCGTTGACCTCCATCGCGAGCAAGCTCGCTCCTACAGGCTTTTCCAAGTGACCCGCCGTCAGGGCGGAACCCTAAGTGGCCGTTACCGCAGCAATGAATATGTACACCAGGAAGAAAATGCTCGGCCGTCAGTTGCCATCGCTGGCAAGTCGGATCGCCGCACCGCAGCTTCTATAGGTATCGATGTTCCCCGGGATTCCGTGAAGAACCATTAAAAAGCCCGGCAGGGTTAACCTGCCGGGCTTTTTAATGTCTGATGCCAAGGATCAGCAGGTGCAGCACATCAGCGGCATGCCATTGCAGCTCATCATCATCGGCATGCTGCAGTCGTTCATCATTTTCATCATCAGGGCGCAGCAGCTTTTCATCATGTCCATGTCCATGCCTGCCATCGGCATGATTTTGCACATCATGCAGTCATCCATCATGGTGCACTCCATCACGCACTTCATCGATGGCATCGGCATGCCCATCATCGGCATTGGCATCATCATGTTCATCATCGGCATGGCCATGCTCGCCGGGGACATGCACATCATGCTCATGTTGCCGCAATGCATCATCATCGGCATGCCGCAGTTCATCATCATCTGCATCATTTCGGCGCTGTTCTTGAACATCGCCATGTCCATGCCAGCGGCCGGCATCATCTTGCACATCATGCCGTCGTCCATCATGTTGCAGGTCATGGTCGCCATCATCATCGGCATGCCCATCATCGGCATGTTGGTGTTCATTGGCATTTGCATCTGCATGGCGTTCATCATGGTGTTGTTCCCCGGAGGATTTGAGAGTTGGACGAAGCTGATGGAGGGGATTCTAAGGATTGGCGGATGGCCGGCAAGAGGGTGATCCAGCAGCAAAAACGGACGTCGGAGCCAGATTAATGAAGTACCAGGGGGAGTTACGACTGTTTTAGCAGCCGCTTAATTGCCATTGCAGATTTCTTTAAAGCCATCACGCCGTTTCATCGGCTTTGGATATGCAACTTAAATCTTTTTACATAACTGAAAGAAATAAACGATCTAACCAGTGTCGACTTGTTTTTCTTCTCCGCCGGGAGACGGACCAAACGCCCCCCCATCATGTAAAAACTCGAGAGACTTCAACGTTTCTTACTTCGCCGTAATCACCGACAGCCTGGTAATCCCCGCCCGTTCGATCGAAGCCATCGCCCGCGCCACTTCGCCATAATTCACCCCGTTGTCGGCTTGCAATTGCACGCGCACGTCAGAGTTTTTCGCCTTGGCGGCCTGCAGGTTGAACTCGAGCAAATCAGGCTGGATTTCGTCTTTGTTGATGAACACCTTGCCCTTGTCGTCGATGCTCACCACCAGCGGATCTTTCTGCTCCACCGGCGCCACCGCTTCGGTCTTCGGCAGGTTGATCGGAATCGAGTTGGTCAGCAGCGGCGCAGTGACGATGAACACCACCAGCAGCACCAACATGACGTCCACCAGGGGTGTGACGTTGATCTCGCTGAGCACTTCATCGCTGTCTTGTGTGGAGAATGCCATTTCAGGAGGCCTCCTTGACTTTCTGAGCGGCGACGGTGGCGCCGGACTTGCTCAATACCGGGTGCAACAGCACACGGAACGAATGCTTCTGCGCCAGGCTGTAGAAGTCGTGGGCAAAGTCGTCGAGGTCGGCGGCAGTCAGTTTCAGGCGACGCAGAAAGTAGTTGTAAACCAGCACCGCCGGTACGGCGACGGCGATGCCGACGCCAGTGGCGACCAGTGCCGCACCAATCGGCCCGGCCACGGTTTCCAGGCTCGCCGAGCCCGCCGCACTGATGCCTTTGAGCGCCGACATGATTCCCCACACAGTCCCGAACAGTCCGATAAAGGGCGACGTGCTGCCAATGCTGGCGAGGATGGCCAGGCCGCTTTCCAGCGAGCGCCGCTCACGCACGATCTGCTGACGCAAGGCGCGCTCGAGACGGTCCTGGTGGTTGATCGACTGACTGAGATCGGTGTTCTGGTTGTCGCTCACCTGAATCGCTGCATAACCGGCCAGTGCCACACGGGCTGCCGCTCCAGGCTGGTCATGGGATAGTTCGGCGGCCGAATCCAGGCTGGAAGCGGCCCAGAATTGTTTATGGAACTTGCGGTCTTGCGTCTTCAGGCGGGTGAACTGCAAACCCTTGAGCAAGGCCAGGCCCCAGGTCGCGACGGAAAAGAGGATCAGCAGCCAGATGACGGCGTGTTCGATGGATTCGAAAGGGGATGCGATCAGGTTCATGGTCAGGCTCTCCAGCAAGGCATTGGATCGGTTGTAGCGATGCGCCTTGTGTCAGGTAGCCCGCGGTGTAATTCAGAAGGGTTGAGTCACTTGATTTTGAAGTCGATCGGCACGCTGACCCAGCCGTCCTGGGCGACATCGCCCTGTTTGGCCGGCACGAAACTCCAGCGCTTTACCGCTGCCAGCGCCGCGTCATCGAGTTGATCGCGGCCACTGCTTTTCTGGATCTGGATTTCACCCGGTTTGCCGCTGGCCAATACATGTACCCGGAGCAACACCGTGCCTTCCCAGCCACGACGCATCGCCAGCGACGGATACTCCGGTGCCGGATTGCGCAAGTAAGCAGCGCTGGCCGAGGCCGGCGTCACCGGTTTCGGTGCAGGCGGTGCAGCAGGAGCTGGCGCGGCGACCGGTTGTAGTGGCGCAGGCGGCGCCGGTGGCTGCTCCACAGGTTTTGCCACGGGTTTAGGTACAGGTTTGACCACCGGTTTTGGTTTGGGGACCGGTTTGGGTGGCGGTGGTTTCACGGCCAGTTCATCTTCCACCGGCGGTGGCGGTTCGACCACCGGCTGCGGGATCGGCTCGGGCGGCGGCGGTACCACCACCGGTGGTGCCGGTTGCGAGAACTCGATGGTCATCGGTGGAATCTGCGGCGGCACCACGGGCAGTTGAGGCGCAGGTGCCTGGTTGATCCAGACAATGACCGCACCATGCAACACCAGCGCGAGCACACCCAACAAGACCACTTCGCGACGACTCAACACGCGCTTGGGCGTGCTGTGCAGCCGCGACAACGCCAGGGGTTCGCGAAAAACCCGACCGATGTCGAGAAGTTCACCGCCGGGTAGCGGGTGTCGGAACACCTCTAGGGCACTGGCGGCGCTCTGGACATTGCCCATTGATAGACTCCTGTAATTCATCAAATTGAACACGCGCCGCGACCCGGACTACCGCGCCGTCTCTGACTGCGTCACCGTCAACGGTGCCGCGGAAAACACCGCAGTGTCCGTGAGCTTCWCCACGTCGACGCGATGGGGAAAGATGTTCTTTTCCACGAACAAATCATCGACTTGCTGCAAGGCCTGGACATCCCGCGACTCGACCGGCAACAGCGACTCGTCGCCCCAGCTGCGCAGGCGTTGCGAGACATCCAGCGGTATGTCGTTGACCTTGGCGAAGACCCGGGCGTACTCGTCAGGGTTCTGCCGGGCCCACTCGAACGCCTTGGCGAAACGCTGCAGCACGTCACTGAGCGCCTTGCGCTTGAGCGGGTCGGTGAGGACTTCATCCGAGGCGGTAATGAAGGTCAGCCCGGTGTTGATGCCCTCGCCGCTGATCAGCACTCGAGCACCCTGCTGCTCGGCAAACGCCTGATAGATACCGAACGTGGCCCAGGCTTCGATCTTGCCGGCGTTGAAGGCTGCCAGGGCGTCGGTCGGCATGACGAACCCGATGTTGACGTCTTTCTCGTCGACCCCGGCATTGGCCAGCGCACGAATCAACAGGTACTGGGAAATGCTGCCTCGGGCCGAAGACACCACAACGTTTCGGCCTTTCAGATCCGCCACGCCATGAATGGCCGAATCGGCGGGTACCAGGATCGCAATCCCTCTTGATTGACTGCGCCGAACGGCGACGATGCGCAACGGTGTCCCGCCGGTGGCGGCCGCAAGCACCGGAGTATCACCGGCTGGGGCCAGATCGACGGCGCCGGCGCGCAGGGCTTCGAACAAGGGCGCCGCGCCCTGGAAGTTCGCCCACTCGACCTTGTAGTCGATGCCCTCCAGCGCGTTCGCTGCCTCGACCACGGTGCGCAAGCCTTTGGCTTGAYCGCCCAGCACCAGCGTCACACCGGACAAGTCAGACTGAACAGCGGATGCCGTTTTGTTGTCGACCGTTTCACCGCAACCGCTGAGCAGCAGTGCGGCTCCCGAGAGCAACACCGCTGCAGATTTCCATACGCGTAACGACATGGCGGACCTTCCCTGATTCAAAAGACTGGAAGCGAAATCAGCCATGGGCGAAACGCCGGACCGAAGTGTTGGGTGCCCGGCGCTCAGCGACGGCAACGGCTTCCACTTCAACCCCCAACAGACCCAGCAACCGCGCGCGGATGGCCTGAAAACCTTCCTGGCCGGAGTCTCGGGCCCGGGGCAGATCGATGGTCAATTGGTCGGCGATCTTGCCATTGGCCAGCACGATGACCCGGTCAGCCAACAGGATGGCTTCATCCACATCGTGGGTCACCAGCAACACCGCCGGCGTGTGTTTACGCCACAACTCGATGATCAGCCGATGCATGCGAATCCGGGTCAACGCATCGAGTGCAGCGAACGGTTCATCCAGCAGCAACAGTTTGGGTTCGCGGACCAAACCACGGGCCAGCGCCACGCGTTGCGCTTCACCGCCGGAGAGCGTGGCCGGATAGGCTTCGAGCCGATGAGCCAGCCCCACTTCGGTCAGGGCCTGTACCGCGCGCGCCTTGGCGTCCGGGATATGCAGGCCGAGAATCACGTTCTTCCAGGCGCGCTTCCAGGGCATCAGACGAGGTTCCTGAAACACCGCCGCCCTCGCCTTCGGCACCAGCAATTGACCACTGTCGATACTGTCGAGCCCGGCCAGGCTGCGCAGCAAAGTGGTCTTGCCCGAACCGCTGGCCCCCAGCAACGCGACGAATTCGCCGGGAGCGATATCCAGATCCAGGCCATCGATGACCCGTTGCTGGCCAAACTGGCGCACCACATTGCGCAGTTGTACCGGTGCTGCCGAATGTATTGCTTTGGACGCGTCCAGAAGATCGATGCTCGACATATCAATTCCTCACAAAAGTTGGGCGCCAGGCCAGGGCGAAACGCTCCAGCGTGCGGATCAGTCCGTCGATCAACAGACCGAGGACGCTGTAAATCAGCAGGCAAATGACGATCACATCGGTGCGCATGAAATCCCGTGCATCACTGGCCAGGAAACCGATGCCGGCGGTGGTATTGATTTGTTCGACGAACACCAGCGCCAACCAGGAAATCCCCAGTGAGTAGCGCAGGCCGACAAAGAATGAGGGCAAGGAACCCGGCAGAATCACGTGCCAGATCAACTCGCGGCGGCTCAGGCCCAGGGTGTTGGCGGCCTCGATCAGTTTGGGGTCGATATTGCGAATCCCGGCGAACAGGTTCAGGTACACCGGGAACGTCGTACCGGTCACGATCAGCGCAATCTTGGTGAATTCGCCGATGCCGAACCAGAGGATAAACAGCGGTACCAGCGCCAGCGAAGGAATGGTGCGCAGCATTTGCAACGGTGAATCGAGTATCACCTCGCCGCGCTTGGACAGCCCGCTGATCAGGGCCGCAACCACACCAATACTGACGCCGATACTCAAGCCCACCAGCGCCCGTTGCAGTGACACCAGCAAGTGCTTGCCCAGTTCGCCGGACGCGATCATGGCCCAGAGTGTGCCGCCGATCTGCGAGGGCGCCGCGATGACACGCTGCGGAATCAGCCCCGCTTGCGACGCCAGTTCCCATAACAGCAACAGCGCGATCGGGCTGAGCAAACGCAGCAACACTTCAGGTGTCCGCCAGTTGCGCAGCCAATTGGGGAGCAGCCTCGACGCGCCCTGCAACTCACCTGTGTGGCGAGCAGCCTTGGTGACGGAAAACGAGCTGCTGGCGCTCGATGTATCGAAGGTCTTTTCAGTCATCAGGCTTCCTTCCTCATAAAGAACATGGCCAGAGGTGCCATGCGTCAGCTTCGGTTTTCATGCTATTCGCATAAAAAACCTCAGTGAAATTCTTTTTGGGAATAACCTAATATGATTAAAAATCAGATAGAAGACCAACCTGATAAATTGTTTGCATGATAAGTGCAGCCGCTGCGGGCTGCATGGAAGGCGCCGCTTAAAATGCGCATTACTCATACAAGACAATTTAAGTCATTCATTATTTTAATAATTAACTTAGAACCAAACGGCATTTCACAGCCACAGCCGCTACGCCTATTTTTGGCCCTACAGACCGACCCCAATGCCAGGTGGAGGCTTGAATCACACCTATTCAATGAAAAGGAACTCCCCATGACGATTGAATTCATCGGCTACATCGGCGGTCACCAATCTTCGGAAATCCACCCTCGCAGCGGTCCTGTCCTGCAGCCCGACTATGTGGAAACAGTGGCACGCGCCCATGACGAGGCCGGGTTCGACCGTGCCCTGATAGCCTTCCACTCCAACAGCCCGGACAGCACGCTGATTGCCTCGCACGCCGCCAGCGTGACGAAAAACCTCAAGTTCCTGATTGCCCATCGACCGGGTTTTGCCGCGCCGACCCTGGCCGCACGACAGTTCACCACCCTCGACGTCTTCAATGGCGGGCGCACCGCCGTCCACATCATCACCGGCGGCGATGATCGCGAACTGCGCGCCGATGGCAGCCACATCGACAAGGACGAGCGCTACGCGCGCACTGATGAATACCTCAGTGTGTTGCGCCAGGAATGGACCAGCGAAAAGCCTTTCGACCATGAGGGCAAGTATTACCAGGTCGAGGGTGCGCACTCCGCTGTGAAGTCACCGCAACTGCCGCACATTCCGTTGTATTTCGGCGGTTCATCGACGGCGGCCATCGAAGTCGCGGGCAAGCATGCGGACGTGTATGCGCTGTGGGGCGAAACCTACGAACAAGTGCGCGACGTGGTGAAGCAAGTGCGCGCCGAGGCCGCCAAACACGGTCGCAGCATTCGCTTCAGTTTGTCGCTGCGCCCGATTCTGGCAGACACCGAGGACCAGGCCTGGGAACGCGCCGAGCGCATCCTGCAACAGGCCACCGCGCTGGCCGAACAGAACGGATTTGTGCGCCGCGAACCACCCAACGAGGGCTCTCGCCGACTGCTCGCCGCTGCCGCCCAAGGCGCACGCCTGGACAAGCGACTGTGGACCGGCATCGCCGGGCTGCTGGGCGCACAAGGCAACTCGACCTCACTGGTCGGCACTCCAGAACAAGTGGCCGAAGCCTTGCTCGACTACTACGACCTGGGCATCACCACGTTCCTCATTCGTGGCTTCGATCCGCTTGAAGACGCCATCGACTACGGCAAGCGCCTGATCCCGCTGACCCGCAAACTGGTGGCAGAGCGTGAGCGGCAAAACGCAGAAAAAGTCGCTTAACCGCGATGAATAACCAATGTGGGAGCGAGCTTGCTCGCGATGAGGCCGGCACTTCCAACATCTACTTCGCCTGACACACCGCTATCGCGAKCAGGCTCGCTCCTACAAGGTTATTGGGCGTTTCCAGGATTTGTGTCCGGCTGCAATCCCCTGTGGGAGCGAGCCTGMTCGCGATGAGGCCGGCACATCCGACATCTACTTCGCCTGACACACCGATATCGCGAGCAAGCTCGCTCCCACATTTGCTCCGGGTGTCCACAAGGGCTGTGTTCACCACGGAGTACTGTGGGAGAGGCTCAGTTTTTGTAGTCGCTGTCGCTACGCTCCAACTGACGGATCAGTGCATCCCAGTGCCGCGCCACGCCCGGTCCTTCACCGCTCTTGAACACCTCAGCCTGTTTCTCGACCTTGGCCACCACTTCGGCTGGCGGGAAGATCAACTCGACGTTACCAGCAGCCTGCGCCGCGATCTGGATATTGCAGGCCCGCTCCAGTCCGTGCAGCTGTTGAAACGCATGCTCGACGCTGATGCCCGCAGTGAGCAAGCCGTGATTGCGCAGGATCAACACATTTTTATCACCGAGATCCGCCACCAGACGCTCGCGCTCGTCCAGATCCAGCGCGACGCCTTCGTAACCGTGATAAGCCACCCGCCCGGAAAAACCGATCGAATGCTGGGAGATCGGCAACAACCCGTCGCGCTGCGCGGACACCGCAATGCCGTCGCGCGTATGGGTATGCAGGACTGCTTGCAGGTCCGGACGTGCCGCGTGAATCGCACTGTGAATCACATAACCGGCAGGGTTGATGCCAAGCCCGGTGGGGTCGTCGACGATGGTGCCGTCGATGTCCACCTTGACCAGATTCGAGGCGCTGATTTCGTCGAACAACAACCCGAAGGCATTGATCAGGAAATGTTCGTCGTC
>NZ_JBFUIC010000193.1:0-8634 GCF_056402075.1 Pseudomonas sp. P4_C3 | reverse complement strand
CCACGCGCCTGGCCGAGCGTGACCTTTGGGTCGAACACATTTTCTGGATCAGAAACTACGCGCTGGCCAATCAATCCGCCGACAAAAAGCAAGCCAAAGTCGCGGCGGACCAAGTCGTCGACAACGCGACCAAAATCGCCAACAGCATCGCCCCGCTCTACGGCCAACCGGCGGCGGATCAACTGCTCAAGCTGCTTGCCGGTCACTGGGGCGCGGTGAAACACTACAGCGATGCCACCGTCGCGAAAGACGCCAAGGGCAAGCAGGCTGCCGTCACCGAGTTGACCAGCAATGCCAAGGCGATTGCGGCGTTTCTGGCTACGGCGAACCCCAATCTGCCTGAGGCGACACTGGTGACGATGTTGTCGGCCCATGGCGGTCACCACGTCGCCCAGATCGATGAGTTTGCCGCCCACGATTACGCCGGCGAAGCCCGTACCTGGGCGATGATGCGCACGCACATCCTGGCCCTGGCCGACGCGCTGACCGCCGCGCTGGTCAAGCAATTCCCTGACAAGTTCTGATATCGCGCGAGGGCATCCCATGCTGGAAGGACTGGGCCGAACACAGCAGGACCTGCTCAATGCACTGCTGCACCATGCGGGCGGCATGAGCATTGACGAGTTGGCTGAACACCTGGCCGTCACGCGCACGGCGATCCGCCAACACCTGGCGGCGCTGGAGCGTGACGCTCTGGTGCTGCGCGGCGACACCCGTCCGACGGGCCGGCGTCCGGAGCAGCTGTATCGGCTCACCGACCACGCGCGGGAGCAGTTCCCTCGCCACTATCAGCTACTGGCCAGCATATTGATTGATGAAGTGGCGGGCATCATCGGTCCTGAAGCCCTGGCCTCGCTGATGCGCAGCATGGGCCGAAAACTGGCTTCGGACCTGGAGCAACAGGTCGTGGATGAAGCCAGGATCGTGCAGCACATGAACCAGACGGGCTACGAAGCCGAGGTGTTTTTTCGCTCAGGAGGCACCCCGGAAATCGTCGCGCATAACTGCGTGTTCCATCGCCTGGCCGCCGCCCACCCGGTGGTCTGCGAACTGGACCTGGCCTTGATCGGCGCACTGGGCGGCGGTGAAGTCGAACACAGCGAATGCATGGTGCGCGGCGGGCATGTCTGTCGTTTCAGGCTGCGACCGAGCGAGGACCAGGATCCCGTTTAAACGGCGCACCACGCCTTACCCTTCGTCGGACGCCTCGGCTGGACGACAGGCAGCTGTTTGTCCGCCGTGAACCTTGTGTCGAGTCACCAGTCATACCCAGCGCTTTCCCCACTCCTATCGTCGTCATCTCATCCGAGTTGCCCGTCCCATGCGCCAAACTGTCGTTGCCTTGCGCTTTTCTTCGCTGTGCCTGTTTTCCCTGCTTCCGGTTTTTGCAAGCCCCGCCCACGCCGATGGGCAACGGCAACTGGTAGACGCCATCAACGACTATCGCGCCCATCCGCAACGCTGCGACCGGCGGCCGACGCAACGCTTATCACCCCTGAAGCTCAAGTCGAACCTGGCCCTGCCCGTTGGCTATGGTGGTGGGTTGCGGGACCGGTTAAAGGCTTCCGGCTATCAGGCAACCATGGTGCGGTCCATCCGCGTGGTGGGTGCACGGGATGCCGAAGAAGCCTTCGATATGTTCCAGGACGAGCACTGCGCCGCACTGCTCGACAACCAATACGCCGACATCGGTGTCAGCCGCGCCGGGAGCGAGTGGCAAGTGGTACTCGCCAAGCCGGTACTCGACGGGCAAACCAGCGATCCACGCAGCGCCGCACAGGCGTTGCTGGCGCAGGTCAACGCGGCCCGGGCCAAGCCGCGACTTTGCGGTCGCCAGCGTTTTGCCGCCGCACGGCCGCTGTCCTGGAGTGCTGCCCTGGGCTCCGCAGCACAAGGCCACAGCAAGGACATGGCCTACGGCAATTATTTCGCGCATCAAGATCCCGACGGTGACATGCCCTATGACCGTGCAAAGGCCGCCGGCTACCGTGGCCGGCAGATCGGTGAAAACATCGCCGCCGGGCAAGGTTCACCCAGCAAGGCCATGGCCGGCTGGCTCGCCAGCCCCGGGCACTGCGCCAACCTGATGAACCCGATGTTCACCCAGGTCGGTGCCGCGTACGCCGCCAACGCGCGCAGCGACAACGGTGTTTACTGGACGATGCTGTTTGGCGCGCCCTGAGCCGCTGACCGGACCCACCTTGCGGGCATTAAAAAGCCCGCACTGGGCGGGCTTCGTGGGTGAATGTAATAAGTAGGTGGCCGGCGCTGGTCTCCGGCTTACAAGGTTTATCAGGCCTCCCACAAAAGAGCCGTGAAACTGTAATGGAACTCTTCTGCTTCACACGGCATAAGGGCTGGATCCCAGCGCGGGGATCTTTCTAACCGTGTACCCTTCGGAACGCGCCCCACGTCTCCTTGCTATCCTTTTGCGCATCAGTCTGCGTCTTCACCTACAAGGTTGAGGATAGCAAAACAGACACGATTGCCAACCAGGCTTTTAGACCGATTTCGACCAGCAGAAAACATGGCTGGACGGAAAAAAACTAAGCCCGCAGCGCGGTTCGAAAGGGGCTGCACATCCAACATTGATGGCGCCTGACACGCCGCCTTCGCTGTGTAGGAGCGAGCTTGCTCCGGGCGGCGTTCCGACGAAAGCGGAGTATCAGTCAGCATTGATGTTGAAGCTAACGGCCCCTTCGCGAGCAAGCTCGCTCCTACACAGCGAAGGGGCCGGCACATCCAACACCGGTGCCTCAGGCAGGCCGACGCACCACCCTCACCTTGCCGCTATCGCCGCCACCGCAGAACAACCGCTCGCCACCATCGGACTCAAGCCCCGACACGCCCACGCCTTCGGGCATTTTCAGGCTTTGCAGCACTTCGCCCGATTGCGGATCGATCCGGCGCAGCTCGCTTTCATCGCCTTCCCACGTACCGTGCCACAGCGCGCCGTCCACCCAGGTCACACCAGTGACGAAACGGTTGGATTCGATGGTGCGCAGGATCTTGCCGGTCTCGGGGTCGATCTGGTGGATCTTGCGTTCGCGATACTGGCCCACCCACAACGTCCCTTCGGCCCAGGTCAGCCCCGAATCGGTGCCTGCGCCGGGGGCAGGAATGGTCGAGAGGATACGACCGGTGCGGGGGTCTATCTTGTGGATGCGGTCTTCGGCGATCTGGAACAGGTGTACGCCATCAAACGCGGTGCCGGCATGGGCAGCGACATCGATCGAGCCCAGCACCTTGCCACTTTCCGGGTCCAGGGCGTTGATTTTATTGTTGCATGCGAACCAGACCTTTTCGCCGTCCCAAGTGACGCCGCACACATGGTCGACATCGGCAAACGGGCCATATTCACGAATGATTTCAGCAGTTGCGTGTTTCATTCCGGCATTCCTCATTGGGGTTGGTGGCGTTCATCCTAGCCACCGGGCAGCGGCGCCGGGAGTAACAAGGTCGTCGTGAATCCCGGCACGGGCGGCGTCATCCAGCGCCGCGCGCGGCCACGGCCAAACCATTGCACCTTGCCCTCCTCCGCCAGTGTCTCGAGTGTCCGCTGTACCGTGCGCTGGCTGGTACCCAGCGCCAATGCCAGGGCGGAGCTCGACCACGACTCGCCATCGGCGAGGCAGGCAAATACCGCGGCAAATTTTTCCTCGACCGGCGGCGCCAGTGTCACCACCTGTGTACACACCGGTGATTGCAGGACAAAACCGCGAGCCGTCGCGGTGATGCCGGCCAAGGGCTTGAGTGCTTGACGCAGCCTGCCGACTTCCACGCGAAGCCGTGCGCGATGGGATTCATCCGAGAGTTTCAAACGGAACGCCCGGGCGATCAGCGTTTCCCGCGTAACGTCGGCGGGCCACGCCTCGGCCAATGTGCGGGCGAGTACGAACAGGATCGGCCTTGTAGCGAGCGACACCGACATGCCACAGCCGTGCACAACGTACCGGCAGGCATCCACCACCAGTGACGTTGAACAGAACAACGCTTCAACGTCATCGAGCAACAGCGGCCGTACTTCACCCCGCGCAATCAGGCGCGCCGCCGGGGCATCGAGCAGGCGCGCAGCGTGTTCGACCTCAGCCATCAGCGCGGCAATCCCCGCTTGACTGGCAGCTTGCCCGGCCCTGTTCAACGCCTCCCGCGCCGCGTGCGATTGCAGGCGGCGAATGGCGATCCCCGCCAGCACCAGTTCATGGGTTGCCCGCAAGGCTGGCGGCAATGGGTCGGGGTCGAGTTCGGCCAATAACTGCTGCGCCTCGTTGAGCTGCCCGATCAGCAGCAACCGGCGGATTTGCAGATACCGCGCATGGGCGGCATTGACCCGGTCACCGTGGTGTTCAAGGGTGACCCGCGCCGTTTCGAGCGCCTTGACCGGCCAGCCGAGTTCCCGCGAAGCCAGGGCGATTTCGGCCTCGGCCACCACACATCGGGCACGGGCCAGCACTTCCCTGGGCGCAAAGGCCCGTTGCGCACGCTTGACCAGCGCCCGGGCCCGCACCAGATCGCCCAGTTGCGCCATGGCGATACCGCGCAGGGCCAGCGCCGGCGCATCGTCGCGCAAGGCCACACGGTCCAGTGCGCCCAGCGGATTGCCCGCCGCCAGCGCCTGGGCGGCGGCCGCGATCATCGAGTCCATCGAAATCCCGCCACGCTTGTCACTCCCATCATTCGATACCCGGGTTTAGTCTAAATCACGACCTTTCACCAGGAGCGTACAACGATGAACACGCACAAAACCGCGACCCGGGAACAATGGCTGGCGGCACGCTTGCAACTGCTCGAAGCGGAAAAGGCCCTGACCCGACGCTGCGATGAAGTCGCCAGGCAACGCCAGGCATTGCCATGGGTTCGCCTCGACAAGACGTACCGTTTCGATACCGACAGCGGCGGCGCAACCCTGGCCGAGCTCTTTCAAGGGCGCTCGCAACTGCTGGTCTACCACTTCATGTTCGGGCCCGACTACACGGCCGGCTGCCCGTCCTGCTCAGCCATCGCCGATAGTTTCGACCCCGTCGTCATCCACCTGGCGAACCACGACGTGACCCTGATGGCGATATCCCGCGCGCCGTTGGCGAAACTGCAGGCCTACAAACGTCGGATGGGCTGGACCTTTCCCTGGGCCTCGGCCGCCGACAGCGATTTCACCGCCGACTTCAACGTTTACTTCACCGAAGCGCAGCAGCGTGAAGGGCAGGTCGAGTACAACTATCAGCGC
Organism: Pseudomonas sp. P4_C3; assembly: GCF_056402075.1. Classification (NCBI taxonomy): domain Bacteria; kingdom Pseudomonadati; phylum Pseudomonadota; class Gammaproteobacteria; order Pseudomonadales; family Pseudomonadaceae; genus Pseudomonas; species Pseudomonas sp. P4_C3. The sequence continues at coordinate 3,410 of NZ_JBFUIC010000193.1, read as the reverse complement.
GGCGGCCATGCCATGGACGCCAGTGAAATACCGGAACCGGTGAAACAGTTCGCCGCGACCTGTGGCACCGATGCGCCGACCTACACCCGCGACCGGCCGGGGTTGAGTACGTTCGTGCTGGAGGACGGCGAGATTTATCACACCTACTCCACCTACGCCCGGGGCCTGGACGGATTGTGGGGCATGTACCAATGGCTCGACCGCGCGCCCAAGGGGCGCAATGAAACGGGGCCCTGGTGGCGCCGGCATGATGAATACCAGTGAGCGCCAGCGGCGTCACTGACCGTCGATGAAGACATCCGCCAGTTTGTCCACCGACGCAGGCTTGGTCTAGAACTGGAGCCCATGGACCAGCCGCTGGTATGGCAGGGGAACGTTGCAACCGCTGGCGGATGCCTTGCGGCGCTCTATCTTGTGGGACGGCTGGTCGAGTCCTGGTTCGATGTCGACAAACGCCGCGCGACGCTGCTCCCGGTTCTGCCAGCTGGGCAGCAAGAGCTCTATGATGCCTTGATCGGGCTCCGCATCCGACAAGGAGAAGTCGGCTCATCAGTAGAACTCGTCTAGCAAACAGTAAAACGCTATACGTTGCTGATCTGGCTCTACACCATAGGCGCGAAAAAATGGCGCTACCCATGCCTGTCCAAGGTTGCGCTCTATGCTTCGGACAGCCAGTGCAAGATCTTGATAGATGTCACTGATGCCTAGCCGGCCGCAGTCGATGTAGCCGGTAAAGCTGCTTCCTTCGACCATGAAATTCGGTAGGCAGGCATCGCCGTGGGTGACCGCAAGATCACAGGTTTCAGGGAGCGTCGACAGCATCTCTGCGAAAACACCCTCAGCGGTCCGACCCAGCCGCTCATCGTCAAAGTCTGCCTCGTCAACGAGCCCGGCACTCACTCGACTCCTGGCGGCGGCTATGCGCTGCTCCAAGGGGTGATCAAAGGGACATGTATCAATTGGCATCTGGTGCAGAGTACGTAGTGCCGCCGCCAGGATGCTGATGACTTGGGGTGGAGACAAATCGTTGGCACTGGCCAGATCATGTCCAGGGACGGCACTCATGAGTAACCAATGGCGATTATTTTCTGTCGTAGCATCAAGAACTGTTGGCCCAGGCAGGTCAAGCCGGTTCATCCAACGAAGACGCTCAATCTCTTCCGGCAGCTCACTGTGTACGCCAATGGGCTCGGACTTCACGAACAGGTGTTCCCCATTGATGCAGCGGATGCGAGAAACCTCGGCTCCTGACTCTCCGATAGTTTGTCGTTCAATAGGCGCCCCACTGAATGTTTGGGACCATTGGGTAGGAATGTACATACTGTCACTTACTCAAGTGTTGGCGGATTTACTGCCAGTCGGTTGCATGACAAGCAAGACTCAAACCCTGCTCACTTCGAAGCCAAGGCAATCACCACCGCGGACAGGTAGAGGCCAACGCCAAAGACGGTATGATTTATTAAACTGCGCATGCAGTTCTTGGCCGGCGTCGGCGTCTTGGAGGATGCAAATCCTGCCCCCATGGCGGGCTGTATAACAAAAAGCGGGACTGCCACTGTTGCCACGCCCAAAGCGATTGCTGGCAGGAAAGTTGGTTCCTGCAGCCAGGCGACGCCTTGAATGCACGCCAGTAACACCGCGAAAGCAACTCCCGTGGCGTAGTGCACCACCCAGCCCAGGACCACTTCACCTCGCACCGGCATCGCTTGTCCAATGCTGGCATGAGCGAATTTGCCTTGGCATACATGACCTACCCAGCGCCCGACGAAAGCGAAATTCAGCGTTGGAACGCCAAAGGCCTTCATGAGGAACATCCACAAATCCATGACGACGGTAGCGCCAACCCCCAACAGAAAAACGTGTGCAACCACTTCCAGCGATGCCATACCTACCTCTTGTTCATGGACCAATTAATCTTGCCGTTGCATGATAGAAGTTGAAGTCAACTTCAAGTCAATGGGCTGAAAATGGATATCACTGAGGTCGTCAAACGCACGGGAGTTCCTGCCCACACATTGCGTTTCTACGAGAAGAAAGGCTTGATCGCGTCAGTCAGCCCGCGCGGGGCTCGCCGCCAGTTTGCGTCTGCCGTGGTTGAGCAGTTGGCTGTTATCGCACTCGGACAGGCAGGCGGTCTCTCACTGGACGAGATACGTGCCATGCTTTCCCCGAATGGTAAGGCCGTTGTTGATAGAGACGTGCTTTTGGCCAAGGCGGATGAGATTGATGCGACCGTCAAGCAACTACAGGCGATGAGCCGGGGATTGCGGCATGCGGCCGCATGTCCAGCCCCTAGCCACGCAGAATGCCCGAGATTTCATCGGTTACTCAAGGTCGCAGCGGCTGGCGTCTTTAAACGGGGCAGGCATTCGGCGCCACATCCTGCGCCCGTTCGGCCTTGAGCACACCGCACGAGCGCAATGGAGTTCCTGGCATCCTTGGAATATGGCAGTCGCTATCTCGAGCTGGAATGTGAGTTCAACCTGGAACTGACAGCCCCCTCAGCGTCAATACTCCGACATCACCACCATCACTTCAGCGTCGGCGCCATCCTCGCCTTCCGCCAGATAAATATGACCTATTGAGCTGTTGAAATAGGCTGTTTCTCGACAGCCAATGCTGAGGGATTCACCCGTTTCGAATTGAATGCGCACACGACCTGAAAGGACGACGGCGAACTCTTGTCCGGGGTGACGGATGTAGTCTTCGAACTGATTCAGTTCGCGCGCACAGATCCGCGCGTACATGGGCGTCATGCTGCGTCCGGGGAAATCCCCCGCCATCGGGTGATATTCGTAATTGCCCGTGCTGTAACCCGCCGCACTGTCGATGGCGGTGCTGACCACCGTGGGCTGTACAGCACTGACCCCCGCCTTGGCCGGACTGAAAAGCTGGGCAATGTCCACACTCAGGGCACGAGCGGCGGCCGCGAGTTTTTCGTAACTCACCGACACTTGCGCCAGCTCCATCTTCGACAAGGTCGACAGCGCCACGCCCGAACGCTCGGACAGTTGTTTAAGCGTCAACTTCTGGTTTTTGCGGATGACACGCAGGCGCGCACCGACCTGGGCGCGATCTATCAAGGGATGGTCCGTGGGACACGAGACTCGATCGGAACTCATGCAGACTTCTCTGTCGTACGAAAAACGGTGCCTGGGGCTGAGCCAAGACAAGGGCTGGAAATAATACCTCAAGGCAATGGGTTGACTGCGGAATTCTCATATCTTACATTTCTCGTATCTGAGAATTATAAAAATAAGGGGAAAACTTTTTTCCCCATCCCCAGAGACAGGAGTGATTTCGGTATGCAGGACAGCGAATGTTTCGATTTCGCCATCATCGGCGGTGGTATTGCGGGGGCCTCCCTGGCCTATCGCTTGGCCGGGCAAGCCAGCGTTGTGGTGCTCGAG